>NZ_JBXUOW010000047.1:0-41086 GCF_057196645.1 Micromonospora sp. ATLC16 | reverse complement strand
CTACCTGTCCACCGCCGCCAAACACGGCCAGGACGCCCTCGACGTGCTCACACAGCTATTCACCACCGGGCCGTGGTTACCTCAGCCGACTGCCCCAAGCTGAATACGTACCGCCGAAGACCTCGACAACGCCGCCGAAGCCCTCGCCGTTCTCCTCAACCACTTCTGGCGCGAGCACCCCGACCTCGCCGCCTGAACTCCCTCGCCCAACGTCGGCGGCGGCCCACTCGCGCGTGGGCCGCCCGCCGGCCAACCCCCGCCGAACCCGCACGGAGGAACCACCTCATGGCAGGCAAGCCCACCCCCACCAGCCCACCGAAGCGGCGCGGCCGACGCGCCCCCACCACCACCCAGCCGCACGGCTCGACCGGCCCGTGCCGGGTGTGCATCTACATCCGACGCTCCACCGACGACGAACACCAACCCTTCAGCCTCCTCGCCCAACACACCGCCCTGCGACGCTACGTCGACAACAACCCCGGCTGGGTCATCGTCTGCGAATTCGAAGACGACGCCTCCGGCGCCACCACCGAACGCCCCGGCCTCAAGAAAGCACTCGACGCGGCGAAAGCCGGCCTCTACGACGTCCTACTCGTCTACCGAGTCGACCGATTCAGCCGCAGCCTCGCCCACTTCGTCGACCTCGCCGCCACCCTCGACACCGCCAACGTCCGCGTCGCCTCCGCCACCGAACCCGTCGACACCGGCGGCGCAGTCGGCCGCATGATGCTGCAATTCCTCGCCGTCTTCGCCGAATACGAACGCAACATGATCATCGACCGAGTGAAAAGTGGCATGGCCGCGAAAGCCAGCAAAGGCCAATGGGCCGGCGGCACCCGCCCCTACGGCTACCTCGTCAACCCCGACACCCAACGCCTCGTCCCCCACCCCGACGAAGCACCCATCCTGCGCGACATCTTCCGCCTCTACACCCGCGACCGACTCGGCACCCGCGCCATCGCCACCGACCTCAACGCCCGCGGTGTCCCCAACCGGACCGGCAAGAAGTGGTCCGGACACACCATCAACCGGATCCTGGACAACCCCGCCTACCTCGGGGACATCGCCTACCGCGACGTCTACGTCCCCGACGCCCACGAGCCGCTCATCGACCGAGACACCTTCCGCCGCGCCCAGGACATCGCCAACGCCCGAGGCGACGCCCAAACACAGCGGGCCATGTCCGACTCGGACTACTACCTCACCGGCCTACTGACATGTCCACGCTGCGGACAGCGCTACATCGGCACGTCCGCCAAAGGCCGCACCCGCCGCTACCGCTACTACACCTGCTTCACCCGCACCCGCTACGGCAAACACGCCACCTGCACCGCACCCCGCCTCCCCGCCGACGACCTCGACCACATGATCCTCAAAGCCCTGCACGACTTCTACACCACCGCCGAACCCGTCCTCACCGCCATGATCCAACGCGCCCACACCCAACACGACACCACCACCGACGACCGACGCGCCGAACTCACCGCCACCGCCCACCAGATCACCACCACCGAGAACGCGATCGACCGCTATCACACGGCGTTCGAGAACGGCACCA
Organism: Micromonospora sp. ATLC16; assembly: GCF_057196645.1. Taxonomy (NCBI): domain Bacteria; kingdom Bacillati; phylum Actinomycetota; class Actinomycetes; order Micromonosporales; family Micromonosporaceae; genus Micromonospora; species Micromonospora sp. ATLC16. Next base: position 39,528 of record NZ_JBXUOW010000047.1, on the reverse strand, counting down.
TGGACGACGCCACCGCCGGACCCCGCATCCGCCAACGACTCGCCCAACTCCAAGCCCGGCACACCGAACTCGACGCCGACCTGACGGTCCAGCCCGAGCCCCCGCCACCTGGCACCGTTGCCCGCATCCGCGACCACCTCAGCACCATCATGACCAGCGGCACCACCACCGAACGCAAAGCCGCCATCGAGACCCTCATCGCCGAAGTCCAACTCACCGACCAAGGAGTCATACCCGTGTTCAAGATCCCCACCGACACGACAATGCCCCCGCCCGAAACGGACGAGGGCACCTCAGAAGAACCACCGGTTCGCACAATGGTGCGGTCGGTGGAGCCGAGGGGACTCGAACCCCTGACCCCCACACTGCCAGTATGGTAACGATTCTGTCACGCCATCCCAGCCAGTGTCGGCACATGCGCTGAACAGGCAATATTCAGATCCACAGATCACGTCCGATGTCATCGAGTATCGGCCGATGATGACTACTTGATCTTGAGGTGTGAGCATGCGTGTGAGCACAGAAAATGTGGGTGGCCGGATGCCACCCCGTCCGCTCCCGCGTCGCCCACAAGCCAGCCCGCCACAGCCATCGACAACTAGCAGATGAAGATCGATTTTGATCACAGGCGTGCTCACAAGGCCTGCCTTGGCTCACGATCATGGGGCGTGTGGGGTTTGTAGTGTTGACCAGGGGTTTCCTCGGTTCGTGGTGGGCGGAACTGCGCACTAATTCCGGTCGTAGGGTGGGCTGGTATCTTCCTACGTGCGCACCGTGAAGACCGCGTCGGGTCGGGGGGGTGCAGATCGTCTACTGCTCGCTTCCGCCAGATCCGCTCCCGTCACAACGTCGGTGCAGCCCGAGACGGCCTTACCTGAGACCGGCACGGCGATGACCTGCGCCGCTCCCAGCACTTGGCAACAGTCCCGGGCATCAGCCCAGCGCGGCTCCGGCCCGGGTGCAACCGGGGGTGGTCATCACCACTGGCTTGAAGACCCCTGGACGACGAGCACTCGGGACATGCGCGCCACAGCCTCCGTCAGGATTGCACGGGAGGTGGCCAGGTTCAGACGGGCGAATCCCCGACCCTCCGCACCGAAGTAGAGCCCGCTGTAGAGGGCGACCCTTCCGCGCTCCTGCAGCACGGCGGCCGGGTCGTCGCCCACGCCACAGGCCCGCAGATTCAGCCATGCCAGATAGGTCCCTGCCGGAGGCTGATACCGCACGGTGGGCAGTGACCTGGCGAGCAAGCAGGAGAGAAGATTACTTCGTTCGGCGATGCCCGCTCGTACCTGATCGAGCCATTCCTCGCCGTCGTTGAAGGCGGCCTCGCTTGCCAGCACTCCGAGCATGCTGGCACCGACAGTCAGTTCCTGGCGCATTCGCGACCGGTCCGCCTGCGGCCCAGGGCACAACAGTGCTGCCTTCAGCCCGGCAAGGTTCCATGCCTTCGAGGCGCCCTGCACACTGAAGCCGCGTGCCGCCGCCTCCGCGTCGATGGTCGCGAAGGGAACGTGAACGACCCCGGGGGCGGTCAGTGGCGCGAAAACCTCGTCGGCGATAACGGCGACCCCGAACTCGTCGGCCAGCCTGCCGATCTGTTGAAGTTGGTCACGTGAGAACACCAGACCGGTCGGGTTGTGCGGGTTGCACAGCACATAGGCCCTGGCACCTCGGGCGAAATCCTGCGCCAGTCGGTCGAGGTCGAGACGGTAGGCGCCGGAGTCGTAACTGAGCGGGCTCGAGATGACCTTCCGGCCGAGCAACTCGATGTGATGGAAATAGGGGCCGTAAACGGGAGTGGAAATCACGACCGAGTCACCCGGCACCGTCACCGTCTGCAGAGCGACCTCAACACCCGTGATGATGTCTGCGATCAACATTAGGGAACCGGCATCGACGGTCCAGCCGAAGCGGCGCTCCGCGAAGCCCGCGAACGCCTCCGGCAGGCCGCCGGCATCGGCGTAGCCGGTGTCGCCGCGCAGAACAGCCTCGATCAGGGCTCGCTCCACCGGTGCCGCGAGCGGCGCGTCCATCTCCGCCACCCAGAGTGGCAGCATGTCTGGCTCCAGGCCGCGCCACTTGAGGCTGCGCCGCTGCCGTAGCTGCTCCTCGGTCAGGATCCCGAAGGGCGAAGGTGCATGCGGTGTCACGGGATCCGTCCAGTCGATGGTTGAGTCGTTGCCGATTCGGTCAAGTCGCGCAGGCGCAGCATCATGGCGCGGGTGAGATCAACGAGGTGATCCGTCCAGCCACTGGGCAACGGCGCCTGAGCAAGGAGTGCCAGTTGTCCGTCCTCCGTCAGGCAGAGGAGCATTTGGACCTCGAACTGCGCACCGAGTGGATCTGACATCACCGTACGCATGGTGGCCGGACCTGCCGGGTAAGCCGCCCGCTTCCAGCCCTGGTAAATGAGGGAGGTCTGGGCGAGCGCGAGTCGGCTACGGCCGGCCGTCCGGGTGGCCGTGACAATGTCGGCGAACGGCACGTCCGAGTGGGAGAAAGCGCCGGACTGGGCTTCCCAGACGCGATCAGCCGCTCCCTCAGCGAGCGGCTCACGCACCCGAACGGGCACGGTGTTGATCTCGCAGCCCACCTCGTATATGCGTTCACCGCCACGCAGTGCCACCGCGACCGCCACGCAGAAGTCCGCGCCACCCGCGATGTCGGCGATGGCCTGTCCGTATGCTGTCAACAGCAGGGTAAACGGCATGACCTTCCGCCGGCCAGCCGCCAGTCGCAACCTCCGGACCAGCGCCGCATCGCACGTCACCTGGTGCTTTACCAGTCTGGCTTCGGCCAGTTCCCACTGCGACGGCGCGGCTCCCAGCACGGGAAGGTCCGCGTGGCCGCTGAGTGTCGCCCGCCAGTAGGCCAACTGCGCAGCTCGTCGCTCTTCATCGATGAGCATGGCCGGCATGCGCGGTCGCAGCGGCAACTCGGCGACGCTCTTGTTCAGCCCCGCGCCGTAGGCTAGCGCCAGGTCACGGGTGAAGATCTCATGAGAGAGTCCGTCGTAGGCGATGTGATGTGCCGCGACATGCAGCAACGCACCGTAGTCGGTAGGCACCACACCGAGACGGATGAGATCACCGGTCTGCAGGTCGAACTTCCGCGTCAGCAACTGACTGACCGCGACATCGTTCGGCGCCCCGGACGGCAACAGGACGGGGGAAGGCGGTGCCATGTTTCGGGCTCCCGTGCGCACCAGAACACGTCCGCCGTCATACATGAAGCCGGTACGGAGTGCTTCGTGTCGCCGTACGACCACCCGAAACGCCTCGGCTAGCACGGCATAGTCGAGGGGTCCCTCCAGGCGTATCGATTGCATGGTGACATTGGCGAGGGTGCCAGGTGTGATCTGCTCGGCGAACCAGAACTGCTGTTCAACGGCGGAGGCCAACCGCATCATCGCGATACCCCTCGGCTCACCGGTCCGGTACGCAGTCGCTCAGCGAGTTCGGCGATCGTGGGCGACTCGAGCATGTCCTGCCAGTCCAGATGCGAGTCAATTCGCGACATGGCCTGCAGCATGATCATCGAATCAGCGCCAAGCTCGATCAGGCTGACGTCCCGGGCAAGGGACTCAACGTCGAGGAGCTCCTCGAAGACCGTCGCGATTCGCTGCTCAGTCTCATCCATCGACGCCGCGAACTCGGACCGCTCAGCTTCAGGCACGGGAAGGAGATTTCGATCGAGCTTGCCGTGCATGTTGAGCGGCAATTCAGGCAGGATGGTGATCGCCCCCGGCACCATGTAGCGCGGCAGAACTCGCATCAGGTCGGCACGCAGAACGTCCGGATCCACTACTGCGTCCGCTTCCGGCACGACGTAACCCACCAGCCGAGCTGTGGCGCCGGCCTGCCGGACGACAACCACCGCCTCCCTGACTCCGGTGAGCCCACGCAGTGCCTTCTCCACCTCGCCAAGCTCGACACGGATGCCGTTGATCTTGACCTGAAAGTCAAGCCTTCCGAGGAGTTCGATGCCCCCGTCCGAACGGTATCGGGCGAGATCTCCGGTACGGTACAGCCGCTCGGCTGTCGATCCGAATGACCAGTCAATGAACCGTTCGGCGGTGAGGTCGGGCCTGCGGAAGTAGCCCTGGGCGAGGCCCATGCCGGCAAGGTGGAGCTCGCCGGCGACACCGCACGGCACAGGCTGGTCGTTTTTATCCAGAATGTACGCGCGCTGATTTCTCATCGGTACGCCGTAGGGAATGCTGGTCCATGCGGGATCGACGGCGCCGACCTGGAAGTAGGTTGAGTAGACCGACGCCTCAGTGGCACCGCCGAGCGCGACGAAGGCTGCACCGGGTGCTCGGCGTAGGGCCCGGTCTGGCAGGTCTGTCGGTATCCAGTCGCCCGCGATCATGAAGAAGCGTATCGGCAACGTGCCGTTGTCGCCGCGGTAGTCCAGGTCATTGAGGATCGCCCCCAGCAGCGACGGTGTCGAACTCCAGACAGTCACCGCATGTCGACGCAGGAGGTCCACCAAGTGTGCCAGGTCGCGTTGCCGGCCAACGGAAGGCAGCACGACCGCCCCGCCGTTGAGGCAGAGGCCGAGCAGCTCGTAGACCGACATGTCGAAGCCTTGCGAGGAGACATTGACGATGCGATCATGCTCGCCGATAGCCAGCAGATCGTTGAGATCGAGCAGGTTGTTGTATACGCCTCGGTGGCGGATCGCGATGGGTTTCGGGTTACCGGACGAACCCGACGTGAAGATCACGTAACACAGGTCGGTGGGCGAAACGGGAGCGGTCGGATTGCGAGTGGGCTGCGTGGCAATCTGATCACGCACTTCGTCCCAGACGAGTACCTGCGTTTCAGCGAAGTCCGCCGGGCTCATGAGGTGGCCCCGGGTGAGCGTCAACAGGCAGTCGGCCGCTGTGACCATCTCTCTCATGCGCTGGGTCGGCTGCTCGGGATCGATCGGCACGTAAGCCGCACCCGCCTTCATGACACCAAGCATGGCGACGAGAAGCTCCGGGCTTCGCTCCAGGCAGATTCCGACCTGTATCCCCGGAGCGACACCATAGCCGGCAAGGAAGTGGGCGAGTCTGTTAGCTTCCGCGTTGACCATACCAAAGGTGTGGAGCAGGTCATCCTGAATGAGTGCGGGCGCGTCGGGCGCAGCCGCTGCCGCCAGTTGGAAGTGCTCGTGTATGCACCGCTCCTCCACCGGCACGGTGGTGTCGTTCCAACGCGTCAGCATCGTCTCCCGTTCAGCCTCCGAAAGGAGACCAAGGTGGCTTACTGCCGCGTCAGGTGCGGTGGTGAGTGAGTCGAGAAGGACCGCATAGTGGGTCATGGCTCGCTGGAGTAGCTCGGCGTCCAGGTGAGCCGGGTCGAAGCGGAGGTGCCATCTGAGGCGGTCCTCCTCTTCGGTCAGGCCAACCATGAGGGCATGCTCCGGTCGGTCCTTCAGGGTATGAGCGCTCATATTCACACCGAAAAGGATCGGCGATGGGCGGTCTGACTCGCGCATCGACTCGAGGAGTGTTCGAAGCGTGCTGTCGGGCCGGTAGGTGAGGGATGAACCGAGGCTGCTCCCACCCGCGGCGATGTGAACGACCTCTTGCCCTGTATATCGGTGCAGGAGGGTGGCCAGGCCCACACGCAGGACACGGTCCAGGTCGGTGTGGAGTTGCGCGGCGCGATCCTGCAGCCGGCTCACCTGAAGCTCTTCCATCAGTCCGTCGAAGGACTGCCGTGCGGCCACGCGGCCACCGTCGTCGGAGGTCGGGTGAACCAGGAAGGTCGTCAGTAGAGGGCTCGTACCTGCTGCCATGTCTCTCCCAAGGTTGGGCGTCTCCTCCACCAGTCGCGGTCACACCTCGGCGTTCGGCAGCAATCGGGCCACGTCCGCCATGATGAGATCCGCGAGAATTTCGACATCGGGATGACGCAGGATGCTGTGATGATCACCGGGCACCGTACGGACAGTGAGTCGTTCGACAAAGGGTGCCCAGGTGTCCTCCGCCGCACCTTGCCAGGCCGACTCGCGAGCCCTGTACAACACGGCCTCACAATCGATCCGGCTGGGCCTGTAGTTGACGACCGCGCGGCAGTGGGCTCGCATGACTTCCAGCCTGCGGTGCATCTCGGCGGCACCAAGCAGTCGGAGTTCGTCCGGGAGGGCGAGCTCTGCCATGGCACGGATGAATTCCGGTGATCGGGAAGTCGTCTCCCAGTCGCCGGAGGTGATCCTCGCAATGAGTGTCGACAGCATCGACTCGTTGGCAAGGTACTTCTGGGCTGGCTCACCGATCGGGAGCGCAGAATCGAGCAGAAAGAGCGCTGCTACTCGTGCTCCCATTCCTTGCAGTGCCCGTGCTACCTCGAACGCGATCACGCCGCCGATCGACCAGCCGCCGAGGAGATAGGGTCCCTGCGGGTCGAGACAACGCATGGCATCGGCATATTCGTATGCCATCGCGGTCAGGTCGCTGCCCGCCGTTGGCAGCGCCGCCGATTCCACGCCGACCATTCGTGTGTCGTTGCTGAGTGCTCGGGCCAGGGTGAGGTAGCCGGTGACAGCGCCACCAATTTCGTGGTGCCAGAACATCGTTCGGGAGGCACCGCTGCGATTAAGCTCCACCAGTCCTGGCCCACTGTCACGCGGCTGTCCCTTTTCCGAGTGCTGTCCCTCTGCCACAGTAGCGAGAGTCTGGTGCTGGAACAGCATCCGTGGAGTCAGCTGAATACCGGCTTCTCTGGCTTTGGCAATCACTTGAAGGCTCAGCAGCGAGTCCCCGCCGAGTTCGAAAAAGTTGTCGTGGCGGCCGATCGGGTCCACACCCAGCACCTCGGCCCAGATAGCCGCGATGGCCCACTCGGTCGGTGTCTCCGGCGGGACGTAACCCGCCTCCAGATCAGGACGACCAGACTCCGGCACCGGCAAAGCGCCCCGATCAACCTTGCCATTGTGGTTCAACGGCAGCGCATCCAGGAACACAAACGCCGCAGGGATCATGTACTCGGACAACCGCTGCCGCAACCATCCACGCACTGCCGTCACACTCGGCCTCGGACCATCCGCGTTCAGGTACGCCACCAGACGCTTGTCACCAGGCCGGTCCTGCCGCGCCACCACCACTGCTTCCCCGATACCAGGAAGCTGACGCAACACCGCCTCGATCTCACCCGGCTCGATACGAAAGCCCCGTATCTTGACCTGGTCATCAAGACGCCCCAAAAACTCCAACTCGCCATCGGCCCGCCAACGCGCCACATCACCGCTGCGATACAACCGCGCCCCCGGAACATCTGAGAACGGGTGCGGAACAAAACGCAGCGCCGTCAACCCCGGCCGATTCCCATAACCACGAGCAACCCCCGCACCACCAATCAACACCTCACCCGGCACGCCAACCGGAACCAACCCACCAACCTCATCCACCACGAACACTTCCATATTCGCAATCGGACGACCGATGGGAGACTTGCCGCCGCCTGCAGTGATGTCGTCGATGGTCAGGTCGCGCACGGTGACATGAACGGTGGTTTCGGTGATGCCGTACATGTTCACCAGACGCGGCTGCGGAAGGTGGGCCGCGCCGCGCCACTCAGCCAGTGCTGACGGGTCGAGGGCCTCCCCGCCGAAGATGACAAGCCGGAGGCTGAGCGCACCGGCCGCCGGGGAGCGGACAGCGACTCGCTGAAACGTCTCGAATGCCGACGGCGTCTGGTTGAGTACCGTGACTTTCTGCTCGATCAGCACATCGAGCAGGGCGAGCGGGTCCCGGGTCGTAGCGCGGTCGAGGACGATCAGTCGGCCGCCGTGACACAGACTGCCCCAGATCTCCCAGACGGAGAAGTCGAACGCGAAGGAGTGGAAGAGGACCCAGGCGTCGTCGGGGTCGAACTGGAACTCCTGCCGGCTTGTCCAGATGAGATTGACTAGATTCTGATGGGTGATCTGTACACCCTTCGGCGCTCCGGTCGAGCCCGACGTATAGATGACATAGGCGAGCTGGTCACCCGATCCCAGCGGTACGGGGTTGGTGGCGGGCCGTGACGCGGACTCGAATGGGTCCAGGCGCACCTGCCGCACACCGAGGCCAGCGGGCAGTGCCGCTGCTGGCGCACCTTCGGTGACCACTACACGGAGACCAGTGTCAGCGATGATCATAGCGAGACGGTCGTCGGGGTAATCGGGGTCGAGCGGGACATACGTACCACCGGCCTTCAGCACACCGAGCAGCGCAACGATCATGTCCGAGCTGGGTCTTGAGTTCACCCCTACGTGTACTCCGGGGCCGACGCCCAGCTCACGTAGGTGGTGGGCGAGCTTGTTGGCGCGCTGGTTCAGCTGTCCGTAGGTCAGGGTCTCGGTGCCGTAGACCACCGCGACCGACTCCGGCCGTACAGCAGCCCAGTGCTCGACCAGCTGATGCACGCCCACGTCTTGCGGGTAGTCCGTGACAGTGTCGTTCCGCGCCGCGATGTGATGCCGTTCATCGTCACTGAGCAGCGACACCCGCTTGACGTGCACCGTCGGATCTTCCGTGACGGCGGCCAGCAGCGTGAGGAAGTGTTCCCCGATGCGCTGGACGGTCGTGTCTTCGAACAGGTCCACCGCGAAGCACAGCTCGATGTTGAGGCATGTGTCCGCTTCGCTCACTGTCATCGTGAGATCGAACTTTGCGGGTGCGTAGTCGAGCGCCACCACCTCGACTTCCACACCTGGTAGCTTCCACGCCTCACCACGCCCGCTCTGCAGTACGAACATCGTCTGAACCAGTGGCGTTCGAGCGAGGTCCCGTACCGGAGCCAGAACCTCGACCAGCCGCTCGAACGGGACATCCCGGTGTTCAAACGCGTCCAGCGTGGACTGGCGCACCTGAGCCAGCACCTGCTCGAACGTCGGGTCCCCCGACAGGTCGGCCCGCATCACCAGGGTATTAACGAAGAGCCCGAGCAGATCCTCGGTCTCCGGTCGGTCCCGACCCGCGATCGGTGTGCCTACGGCTATATCCGTCTGCCCGCTGAGCCGACAGAGCATCGTCTGGAACACGGCCAGCAACACCACGAACGACGTCACGTCGTGGCGTCGCGCGGTTTGCCGAAGCGCCGCCGTCACATCCGGCGGCGCCGTGATCCGGTGGATGCGCCCCTCAGCTGAACGCACCGCGGATCGCATCCGATCCACTGGCAGTTCCAGAGCCGACAGGCCATCGAGCGCTTGCCTCCAGTAGTCGAGCTGCCGGTCCAGCAGATCGCCCCGAATCCGGTCGCGCTGAAACTCGGCGAAGTCTGCGTACTGTATACGCAATTCAGGCAGGCTGGCCGGACGCTCCTCTACTGCAGCGGCATAGGACTCGCTCAGGTCCCGCATCAAAACCTCCGCCGACCAGCCATCGAAGGCGATGTGGTGCACAGTCAGCACCAGGAGGTGCTCGTCCTGGTCGTTGGTCCTTACCAGCACGGCCCGGACCGGTGCAAGGGTCAGGTCGATCGGTCGGATGGCCTCACGCTTCGCCATTTCGAGCACGGACTCGCCAGAACGCACCGCAGCGTCCAGTATCCGCAGGTCGACGATAGAGACGGGCCGGACCACCTGGACCGGTTTGCCGTCGACGTGCTCGATGACCGTACGTAGTACCTCGTGCCGGGTGCAGAGTGCGGCCCAGGCACTCCTCAGGGCGGGCACGTCCAGGACACCGCGCAGGCACAGCAGCATGGGGACCAGGTACTCGATGCCACCTGGCTGGAGTTGATCCAGGAACCACATTCGCTGCTGCGCGAAGGACAAGGGAGCGCGGTCGCCAGCTCGCCGTGCCAGCACGACCGGCGGGGTTGCCGGGCTCCGCATGGCATCGAGGTCCCGACCCAGCCGCTCGACAGTGGGTGCGGTGAACATGAGCCGGACGGAGATATCTTCCCCGCGCTCCTGACTCAGCCGAGACACAGCTTGAATGGCCAGCAGCGAATGGCCCCCGAGTTCGAAGAAGTTGTCGTGGCGGCCGATCGGGTCCACACCCAGCACCTCGGCCCAGATAGCCGCGATGGCCCACTCGGTCGGTGTCTCCGGCGGGACGTAACCCGCCTCCAGATCAGGACGACCAGACTCCGGCACCGGCAAAGCGCCCCGATCAACCTTGCCATTGTGGTTCAACGGCAGCGCATCCAGGAACACAAACGCCGCAGGGATCATGTACTCGGACAACCGCTGCCGCAACCATCCACGCACTGCCGTCACACTCGGCCTCGGACCATCCGCGTTCAGGTACGCCACCAGACGCTTGTCACCAGGCCGGTCCTGCCGCGCCACCACCACTGCTTCCCCGATACCAGGAAGCTGACGCAACACCGCCTCGATCTCACCCGGCTCGATACGAAAGCCCCGTATCTTGACCTGGTCATCAAGACGCCCCAAAAACTCCAACTCGCCATCGGCCCGCCAACGCGCCACATCACCGCTGCGATACAACCGCGCCCCCGGAACATCTGAGAACGGGTGCGGAACAAAACGCAGCGCCGTCAACCCCGGCCGATTCCCATAACCACGAGCAACCCCCGCACCACCAATCAACACCTCACCCGGCACGCCAACCGGAACCAACCCACCAACCTCATCCACCACGAACACTTCCATATTCGCAATCGGACGACCGATGGGGACGGTAGGCCCGTGATCGCTCGACACGGCGTCAGTCACCTTGTACGTGGTGCAACCGACGGTCGTCTCCGTCGGCCCGTACTCGTTGACGATCACCGTGGCGCTGCCGCACGTCCTGCGCACCAGGTCAGCCAAATCCCAACTGAACGCCTCCCCGCCGATGACGATGGATCCCACGTCCAGGGTGATACCCGCATTTTCAAGGGCGCGGCACAGCATCTCGACGTGCGCCGGGGTTGCCTTGAGCAGACCAATGCCCTTCGGGCGGGCGAGCAGGTGGGATTCGAGGCTCGACGCTCCACTGGCTGGCCCGTCATTGTCGGGTATCTCGATCAACATCCCTCTGATCAACGGAAGATACAATGCCGTGACCGTCAAGTCGAACGAGATCGAAGAATGCAGAACAGCAACGTTACGCCCGCCAGTGGGATATTCCTGATCGGCCCAACGAAGGTAGTTGGACAGATTCCGGTGCGTTACCTCAACGCCCTTCGGAGTCCCGCTCGAACCCGAGGTATACATAATGTACGCGAGGTTATCCGGGGCGATCTGCGCAACAGGTCCCTGGTGGTCGTATTGCGCCTCGAAATCCGCACCATCGAGCCGATCCAGGCAGATCCGCTGCACGCTGTCGTCCGTCGGCAACGCGGCGTCAGAATGGGAATCGGTGATCATGACATCTGCCCGCGCATCGGCGACGACCCACGCCAGGCGTTGGGCCGGATAATCCGGGTCAAGCGGCACGTACGCGCCGCCCGCCTTGAGGACAGCCAGTAATCCAACCACCATGCCCGGCCCCGGCCGCAGACATACTCCTACCCGCACCTCCGGGCCTACACCCGATCGACGCAACAGGCGAGCAAGTCGATCGGCCTGGTCATTCAATTGTCTGTACGTGAGAGCACCAGCGCGGCTTGACACCGCCACCGCACCCGGCTGCGCCGCGGCGCGCCGCTCCACCAAATGATGAACACACACGTCAGACAAACGTGGCTCCCTAGGCTGAGAAGTACTGCTCGCTACCGGCCAGATCGACGCTGTTGCGTATCCGTCCCCACCGCTTTTGGGTCGCCAGGTGGATCCGCCAGATGTCATCGGTGCTTAGATACTGCGTGGTTACCCCCTCGTATGCCTCCTCAAAAAAGGTGTACGGGGGTCTCGACCGCATCGGGCCATGATAATCGAGTTCATGCTGGCCGTGTTCCTGAGCTATGGCGGTGCCCGGGTGATACGTCAGAATGTTCGGACTCGCCAGCATGATCAGGGACTCGTCGACGAGCTCGCCGATGCGTTCGATGGTCTCGTCGATGGTTCCTGCGTCCTCACCGTCGAGCCCGAACAACACAGAGGTGCCAACGGGAATTCCGGCGGCCTTCAACATCTCCAGCGCCTCGCGAACCTTGGTCGGCCATGGACGGTCGTCCCGATGAAGAAGATTCTTCTTCACCCGGGCCATAACCGCGTCCGACATGCTCTCGATGCCAATGTAGATATACCGACAGCCCGCCTGGTGCAGTTTCGCCAGGACACCCGGGATGTTCGCCCGCTTCTTCTGCAGCAGTACGTCGACGGTGAGTTGTGCGCCCCATACCAGGTCTCGCCACCGGCGCCTGCTACCGGGGTCGGTAAGGTCCACGTGCCTGTGCTGCAGCCCGTCGTCGTCCATTTGGCGGGAGGCGATGGTCGCATCGGCGAACTCTTCGATCGTGTTCCAGCGACCCGACCAGAACACGGGGTCGTCGAAGAAAACGGCTTCAGCCCCGAAAGAAACCAGCCTCGCCATCTTGTCGAGGGCTTGGGCGGTTTCACTTGAACGCAGCAGGACGCCGGGTCCGGTCACCGCCGAGCTTTCCGAGCAGAACGTACAGCGGAATGGGCAGCTGCGGGTGGTGAGAAAGTGTGCCGTGCGGCGCGCCCTCCCGTCGGGCATCGAGAAGACAGTGAAGCGGGACCTAATTGCGAAAGCGTCGTAGAAGGTGCCAGCCGCCGGCTCCAAGGAAGGCTGAATAGCCTGGGTGATGGGCACGGCCGTTAACTGTCGAATGTCGCCCATCAGCACGATCACACCCTGTCCGCGTGGCCGCCAGCCCCATCCGAGCAGATCCCGTAGCCGCGCGGTTACTGCGGCCACGCTCGGCCGGCCGGCCGGCTCGGCACCCATCACCAGGAGCACCGCCGTGGAGAGCAGATCGAGTAGAGGACTTCCGTCACCGGAAACGACAGCGTCGATTTCGACCCGACGTCGGCCATCGGAGAGAACCCGGACAGTGCTGCTGTAGTCGAGTTTCAGCTTTCGCTGCGGCGACGACCAGGAGATCGTCTCATCGGCATGTCGACCACCGAGAATAATGTATATCTCCGGCAGTATAGCCCTGGCTTGTTCCGCCATCTCCAAGGCGTAGCGGTGGGCCGCGGAAACGCTGCTGATAAGAAGTACCCGAGGGCGCAGATGCTCTAGAATTGCATCAAATGAACTCTTGGTCGCGTGATTCCAGACTCGCGGGTCGAAAACGAGCTCGTCGGACACCCGCGGCATGCGGTCGGTTGGGGTTCGGATGCCCTCATCTGACACCGATGCGCGATAGACGCTGTCGGGCAGAGCCCCCCAATCCAACACGACGTCACGAAGCGGGTGCCGCTCGTCCCAATGGCTGAACAGGGCTCGCGTGGATTCGAGAACGTTGTCACGCAACGCCGCGTACAGGCACATCGGGTCGCCTGGATACTCGATCACACCCTCGAAGTCGGTTACGACGGGCGCGAGCACGGCAAGGACCGGGATTCCGACAGCTCCCGACGGAACCCGCTGCCCCGGTAGCCTCCCACGGTCCCGATACTGGGATCGGCGACTTGCCAGGAGATCCTCGAGCGCATGACCGCCACCCCCATTGGAGAAAATCGAGTCACCGCAGTCGACAACTTTGACACGGGGATCCGTCATCGCGCACTCTTCGGCAGACTGTAACCGTGGTCAGGCAACCCACTCAAAGAGTTCTGAATATTCAGGTCCCTTGCCACTACAAAAGGCCGAAACCGACAGAAAAAAGCCACGCCTTCAACGAAGGTTTGCATCGCGAGATTTACCGCCCCCCGTTAAGCAGAGATCCATATGCGACAATAGTACATGCCTTGTCAAGAGACATTACCAAGAAGGCCGAAGTCACCCCTTGCACGGAGCGCTCTACGTGCGAGACGAGCGACGCGTACGCTACATCGACCGTGAAAGCTTCGGGCTGGCGGGCGATCGGCTCTCTGACCGAGGCTTGACGGACATAGCCGCGCCGCAAATAGCGTGCGCTTAAGTGCGTCTCTCGCCCGACCCGTGCTGCCGTGGTCGAGGCGGGCCGTTCCGCGCTGGACAGCGCCATTGGCGAGCCTTTCGACTTGCGAGGATTGACAAAAACGGGCAAGCAACGTCATGGTGTTCGATAACTGCCGGCGCCCGGCCGGGAGTCGTACACCTGCACTGGCCACCTCCTTACGACGACGGACTGACCTACTTTCTCGTTATCCCGCGATCCATCGACAAGGAGCTGACATGTCCGAACAGACCCCTGCCACCCACCGTGTGGTGCTGAACGACGAGGAGCAATACTCGATCTGGTGGATCGATCGTGATCCGCCAGTGGGCTGGACCGTCGAGGGCTTCATCGGCAGCCAGGACGAGTGCGTGGCGCACATCGACGCGGTGTGGACTGACACACGCCCGGCCAGCCTGCGCCGTCGTATGGCCGAGCAGGCCGACAACGCCTGACAGCCACACCGGCTCGCACCACCACGCCTGCAGAGGATCAGTACAGACCGGACAGCTCACCCACACGCACCGAAGGGTTCTTCGCCAGTACTCGGAGCACCTGGCTACTGCCTGCCAGCATCCGTCCGAGCCGCTCGTCGGAGTACCGGGCGGCATCGACGTGGAACTCCAATGCCGGGACTTGGGATCGCGGCACGACGCAGTACATGTCCGCAATCGAGGGCCGACTTGACGGGCCGATCACCGGACCAGCACGGATCACGTTCGGCACCTCTGGGCCGGTCGTGTCGGACCAGGGCTCGGCCAGGTGGTTATACACATATTCCCACCGGCGGCCGCCGGAGACGCAGGCGGCCAGTTCGGCCACCTCGTCAACGTCGTAGCAACCGTTGCGTAGCCCCTGCAGGCTTCGGAGACTCATGGTACGGGCGAGATCGACGAACGTGCTGTCGGGGTCGATCGTGACGCCGATCGGGATCGACTGTGCCATGGAGGTAACGAGAACTCGCCAAGCGGGCCGGTATCGGTTTGCCGCGATGAGGTGGATGACGAACTGATTCCGGCCGTCGGACGCATAGATGCCGACGGCGACCAGGGCGAGCATCACCGACTGCGCCGACGCACCACATACGCTACTCACCACTGACACAACGGCAGGCGCCAGTGGCAGGTCGATCGATCCGCGCACTCGCCGGTCACCGTACCGGCCGATGGTGGTGGTCCCGCCGAACTCGTCGGCGAGCCGCTGCCAGTACGACATCACCTGCGCGCGCTGACGGGTCCACTCTGCGGAGCGCTGCTGTCGGGCAAGCCCGCCCGGGGACAGGGCCGGACGCAGCCCGGGAGACGGACTGGCCAGTTCGTCCCGGAGTTCCTCCAACAGGATTTGCATTGCCCATCTGTCCACGATGATGTGCTGCATCGCCAGTGCGACGTAGGTGCGATCTCCCGCCATCCGTATGACACGTCCGCGCCAGCCGAGGTCATCGGTCAGCGTGAATGGAACCGCACGAAGCTCACCCGCAAGTCGCTCTACGTCGTCGTATCCGTCGACGGCGACGATCTCCACCGCGCCGTCAGCGCTCGGATGAACCACCTGCTCGACGGCGCCGGCTGTCTCCACGAACGACGTGCGCAGGCCCTCGTGCCGCTGGCACAGGGACCCGAGGGCGGTCTTCACATCGCTGCCGGTACGGCCGGGCAATTCTGTCAACCCGGAGAGAATCGTATTGGTCCAAGTGCGCCGCGGCAGCGTCATGAGATTACGCCACACCGACAGCTGGCCGAAGGTCAACGGATGGGTCTCCAACACCAAATCCCGTCTGCTGGTAGTCGCTGCCCCACCAGTGGTCGGTGGGGGCGCCGGATCCGGAAGGACATCTCGCAAGTGATGATGTGCAGTTTCCACCCAGCTGCGGCAGATGCGTGCCGAAAGCGCGATCCTAGTAGGCGAGGGACTGGGCCTAGACCGAATGAGCGGCGAACACTCTCGCCGAACGCGATGACGTGTCCGCCTGGCACGAGATGGCTGGCGGACGCGTGCAGCTACGGTGTCGGAGGTGGTCGACACGAATAAGTCCTTTCGTGCGTATATGGCTTCAATCCTCGCGGAGGCCAGCAGGCCCACTCCGATCAGGAGACGCGACTGCGTGCCAGCGCTCCATAGGGTGGCTCGTCGGCGGGCGCCAGGGCGACCGGCGTCCTACAGACCAGCCGGCCGCGCATGTCCCCATCCCAGGAGCGATAGCCGCCATCGGTGCCGCCCGCGCTGCGAAGCCAATCCGGCTCGCAGAAGGAGTGCAGGCCGAGGTCGGCGGTCATGGTGCTGCCATACAGGGCATCGACATAGTGGGTGACCCAGGCGACGGCCGGCTCCAGCCCGTTATTTCCGATGAGGGTGCGTACCTGCTCCGCATGCTCCCTGCCCCAGTACTGCCAGTACCGCCAAACATCGGCGAACTGGGATAGCCGAAGTCCGCCTTCGGCTATGGCGCGTTCGAACCAACTGTCACGGAAGAGGTGCAGCACGACAAAGAGGAATGCGTACCCGTCCCCCAGTGTGGGCAGCACGTGCCGAGCCTGCGGTCCGACCCGGGTCTCCCGGGCGCTCCCCATCACCTCGTCCATAGCAAGTTGCCAGGCACTACCATGCCAAGTGAGACTCAGCGCCACATCGACTATGAAGACGGGAACGCCGGATTCCGGATCGATCCGATGGAAATGAGGGAGATGATCCGGGTAGAGGCCATACATAAGGGCGGTCCGCCGGGGCAGCTGAACCAGCTGGCCGAGATCCGCGTCGTACGTCTGATCCGGTTTGTAGCCGAGGGTCTGCAACGCCTCACGGGCTGCGGAAGTATCATCGGGATGCAGCATGAGGTCGATATCGCCAAAGCTACGGACACCGCGGCCGCCATAAAGAGAGTATTGTAGCGCCACTCCCTTGTTGAACACGACCGGTATCCCCAGCTCCGCGAACCGGCCTGCGATCTTAATGCTTTCGTCCCGCAGTTTCCCGACCTTGTACTGGTTCCAGGCCAGCGAACCGGCCAGCAGATCGCGCATTCCTATCGGCAGGGTCGACGTCAGCGCAGCACTCCGGTAGAACTGCGCCAGCGCCGGCGTCATCTTGTGCCTGACCGCCAAGGCAATCAGCAAATCCGGGTTCTCAATCCCTTTTGCCAGCTCAACCGCCCGCTCGAACCAGGAATCGGAAAAGTCGGTGACCGCAACCGATTCCAGGAGTTCCCACGCTCTCCGCTGCTCCTCATGGTCCTTGTGCATGTTGAATCTCCCTCTTCTAGCGACTGCGGCCCTCATAGCAGGTCCAGATCAGGTCCGCGCTGCAGACCACAACCCGTGCATAGGCAGCCGTGGATAGCGAGCCAGCGCGCCGCACATCTCGTAGAAGCGATGACAGTCGCGGATGGCGCGGAGATCCCGTCCACAGGTACAGCGGGATCACGGCGCGTACGCCCGGCTCTGTGCGGCGTACAGCTCGGCGTACTTCCCCTGTCCGCGGCTGAGTTCGTCGTGCGTGCCAAGCTCCGCCACCCGCCCCTGGTCGAGCACGACAATGAGGTCCGCCGCCCGGACCGTGGAGAACCGGTGCGAGATGAGCAGGGTGATGCCGCCGTCGCCGGTGTCCGCCGGACGGTCGGGGCCCGTGAATCGCTCATAGAGCTCGTGCTCCACCTGCGGGTCCAGGGCGGCGGTCGGCTCGTCAAGCACCGCCAGCAACGGCTTGCGGCGCATCAGCGCCCGGCTCAGCGCCAGCTTCTGCCACTGGCCGTGGGAGAGTTCGGTGCCACCGAACCTCCGACCGAGCATGGTGTCGAGCCCGTGCGGTAGCCGCTCTGTCACCTCCCGTGCCTTTGCCGCTTCCACCGCCGCCTGTATCGCCTCTGCGTCGTCGGCCTGCGTCACGCTGCCGACCCCGACGGTGTGCTGTGCCTTGCCTTCCAGCTTGCAGAAGTCCTGAAAGACCGCGGTCGTCCGGGCACGCCAGTCATCCAAGCGGAGCTGTCGCAGCGGAACGCCGTCGACGAGGATGTCGCCCTGCGCCGGTTCGTACATCCCGGTGAGCAACTTGACCAGGGTGCTCTTCCCCGCGCCGTTGATGCCGACCACCGCCACCACCGAGCCGGCCGGCAAATGCAGATTCACCTCACGCAGCACGGGCTGAGTTGTGCCGGGATAGGTGAAGGTCACCCCGCTCAGTCGGATGCCGTCGGTGAGCTGTGCCGGCACCGGCTTGGTCCCCCGGTGCGCTTGCTGCTCGGTGTGCGTCTGGAGCCACCGGAAGCTGCGAATGGTGTGGCGCCCCTCGGCCAGCTGAGAGAGACCGTTCACCGTGGTGGTGAGCTGCGTCCGCAGATACGCCGACAGGCTTGCCACCATCAGCAGGTCTCCCGGAGTCCCCCGGCCCTGGCTCACCTCATGTGCCACGAAGGCGAGGGCCGCCAGATAACCTGCGGCGAAGCAGGCCCAGCCCGCGATCTGCCAGAGCGACGCGACGCGTAGTGCGCGCACGATCAGCCGGGTGGCGCTCTGCCAGTACTCGGCTGCGCGCCTGTCCACGTCCCGGTCGCTGCCACTGATTCGCAGCTCTTTAGCCGCCTCCGGTGACGTACCCAGCCGGTGCAATCGCAGCTCCCGACGCTCGGCCTCGGCGCTCTGGTCACGGGCGCGGGCGAGCAGCTCCGATGCCCGGCGAGAGAAGTACAACGGCGGAGCGGCCAGCAGCACCAGCGCGGAGAGCACCGGGTGCACACCCGCCAGGAGCCAGGCGCTCAGCCCCAGGCTCAGCAGCGACGAGGCGGCACCGACCGCCCCCCAGCAGGCGGCCGCGAGGGTCTCCGTGCCCGACCGAATCTGACTCAGCCGGTCCAGGAACTCCGTGCGTTCCAGATGCTCCAAGGTCGGGGCACCTGCAGTCATCGCGTTCAGTCGCTGGCTCAGTTCGAGGTCGACCCTCTCGGTCAGGTCGACCTGAAGGTTGTGTTGTACTCGTTGGGCCGAGGCGATCATGGCGTAGGCGAGGGCGCCAATCGAGGCCGCCAGCAGGATCCCGTGCCATTCGCCGAGCCTGGCGGAGTTGGTCAGGTCACGCACGCTGAGGCCGGTAGCAGCCACGGCCACGGCGTTGAGGAAGGCCAGCACTAGAACGACGGTGGTGGCCCGGGCGTCCGCTCGGTGGGCGATGCGGAGCATCGCGAGCAACACGCTGGACCCGGCCTTCACGCCTTCGCTCCTTGCGGACGTGCCGTAGCCACGGCCTCGGGGGCACCAGGTGCCACCGGGCCATCGCCGAACCGGTCTGCCTGGAGCCGGTAGAGCCTGGCGTAATGGCCGCTTAGATCCATCAGCTCGCGGTGATTTCCTGCTTCCGTGACCCGACCGCCGGTCAGCAGCACAATCCGGTCGGCGTTGCGCACGGTGGACAGTCGGTGTGAGATCACCACGACACTCACGTGCGAGACGGCCGCGATCACTTGCTCGTGAAAGCCCATCTCCGCCCGAACGTCCAGGTGCGCAGTAGGTTCGTCGAGAATGAGCAGTCTGCGACCATGCGCCACCGCGAACATCGCCCGGGCGATGGCGATCTTCTGCCACTGCCCGCCGGATACGTCGACCCCGCCCCGGTGTTCGCGGGTGAGCAGGGTGTCCAGCCCTTGCGGAAGCCGTCCGACGAGGTCAACGGCACCCGCCGCCCGGACCGCGGCCATGATGCTTTCATCGGTCGCCTCGACTTCCGGCGCGCCCAGGGCAATGTTCTCCCGGACGGTGAGCGGATAGTGCACGAAGTCCTGGAAGACCGCGGAGATGCGGCGGCGCCAGGATGTGATGTCCAACCGGTCCAGGTCGAGGCCGTCGACTTTCACCCGCCCCTCGCTGGGCTGCTGCAGCCCGGTGAGAATCTTGAGCAGGGTGGTCTTGCCGGCCCCGTTCTGGCCGACCACGGCCAGCACCTCGCCGGGCCGAATCTCCAGGTCCAGTCCGTCGAGCACCTTGCGGTCCGTCCCCGGATAGGAGAAGCCGACACCCTGGATGCTGATGTGCGGGGTCGATTCGGGGGCAGGCCTTACTCCGGTCTCCTGCACCGCGACGGCGAGTTCATGCGAGCGCATTCGATCGAAGGCCTGCAGGGCTCCGGTGGCGTATTCGATGGCAAACGCCTCGTGTCCCATGATGCCAGCGGCGAAGACGCCCCAGGCGGCGAGGACCATCGTCACCAGGTCGCCGGACGTGAGACCGCCGCCAGCCAATGCCCTACCCGGGACGTACAGCGCCGCGAAACCTGCTCCCCCGGCCAGGGCGAAAGTGATCCACTGTCGGCGCAGGACGCCCCGCCGCTCCCGCCAGATCTCGCCGAGCCAATCCTCGGACTGCATCCGATGCCGGGCATTCAGCCAGCTCTCCAAACCGAACAGCCGCACCTCCTTGGCAGCGGCGGAACCGGTGAGCGTATCCGACCAGTACTCCATCCGGTTCCGGTCGCTGGCCCGGGCATCCCAGATGGTGCCCAGGCGCACCCATTGCCGTCGGATGATGGACCGCATCACGAGGGTCGCGGTCAGCAGCGCAAGGCCCAGCAAGGGCTCATACCACGCCAGCACCGCGGCGCAGCCCACCGCCCCGGTCAGCCGCCCCAGCAGAATCAACTGGCCGACGGCGCCGGTTCCCGGAGTACGAGTGCGCCAGCCGCCGAGCTCCGACACCCGGGCAACGTCCGCACCGTACTTGCTGTCGTCGAGGTGGGAGATGCCGCGTGGTTCAGCCACCCGGCGGCGTACCTCGGAGCGCATCTGGCCGTCGATCCGGCGGGCCGCGAGGATGTCGAGCGGCTCGCGGAGAAGCTCCGTGCACTGGCCCACCAGCACCACGACTGCCACAAGGGCCAGGTGGGGCAGCATCTCACCAACTGATTCTGCCCCCAGGGCGCGCGTGAGCAGCCGTCCGGTGGCCACGGCGGTGGCCGCTGGTGCCAGGGCGGACACTAGGTGCGCCAGCAGCAGCCCGCTCAGCGTCCCGCGCCCTGTCCCACTAAGCAGCATCAGCAGCTGGAGGCGTTGCCGCCCCAGAGTTCGCCATTGGGTCATAAGCCCTCATCCCTCTAGAACTAGTGCGCGGGGGTCAGCGTCGGTGTGCCTTGAGGACCGATGCGTTTAGGTGTAAGGGACAGACATGCGGGCGCGGGCTTGCCGTAAAGTCGACGAACGACGCGCTCAGCGCCTCGTACCTGCGACAGAGCGTGCTGACCACCCGGACGGCCCGGACCGTGGTGGTGCCGCCGGGCACCGAAACGCAACTCCGCAAATACGTCCCCGACCAGCGCTTCAGCGGATACTTCCCCATGACCCGCGAGACCGGCATCTGCCCGAAGGCCAGCGGGTTCGGCGTATGGTCGCCAGTCATTTTCCGGCCTCCATGCGCAGCCGTTCGACCACCGCCCACAGGGCGGCCGGAGTGGAGAAGGTTTCGGCCCGCAAATCCTCGTCGGGGAACTGCACGGCGAAAGCCTCCTCAACCTCGACGAGCAGTCCGACGGTGGACAGGGAGTCCAGACCCAGCGCGGGCAGGGACACCTCAGCGGTGAGCTCCACACCCTCTCCGAGTAGCGGCAGGTACTGCCTCACTGCCTTCTCGAAGTCATCGGGCCAGCCAGCACCGGTCATCGTTCACTCTCCTGTCCAGGCCGTGGCGGCTAAGTCACGCCAGGTTTACGGAGCGGTCCATTAGGGTCAATGCACCCGTAGCCGTCAGTAGGCGGTCGTTCGAGTAGTTCAGGGCGGCCGAGCGCAAGTCGCGGAAGTGACGCTCGAGGGGCACGGCGGACCGGCGCCGATATCCGATGGACAGGCCGGCGAGCTGAACCATCCGGTCGACACTCTGGAAGGTCAGTTCCGCGGCGGTGACCTTCAGCGTGTTCAAATGGATCTGCATCGCCGTTCCGGCCAGGCTCGTGCCGGCGGCGCGTAACCGGATGACCTCGTCGGTTACCCGGTTGAGGTAGGCGCCGACCAGCTCCAGGTCCATTCGGATCCGCGCAAGCCGCTCGGCCACCAGTTCGGAGCGGACGTCGATGCCGCGCGGTCGTTCGGCGGAGCGGAGCAGTCCGACAAGCTCGCCCAGTGCGCTCCGGGCGGCGCCGAGCCAGCAGGCTGCCCAGGCCAGGTGCCCTACCGGGGCCATGCTCTCCAGGGCCACCGTACGGAATCCGCCGTCCCCGCCCACCACCTGCGAGCGGGGCACCACGCCCATGAGCTTGAGCCCAAGGCTGTGCGTGCCGCGCATGCCCAGCGTGTCCCAGTCCCCGCGTTCGACGACGTCCAGTTGGTCGCGGTCGGCGTAGACCAGCGAGACCTCGTTCTCCGGGGCGTCCGGTGAACTGCGCATCGTGATCAGGAAGCCTTCGGCGTACACCCCTCCGGTGACGATGGGCGCCTCGCGGTCCACCTGCAGCCCCTGTGCCGTATCGGTGAGCGGGGAGGCGCTGGAGAGCAGATGACCGCCAGTGCTCGGACCGGTGGTTACCGACGCCAGATACAGCTCCCCACGCGCGATGCGAGGCAGCAGCCTGTCTTGCAGCGCCGGGGCGGCGAAGTGGACAAGCGTGTCGACCTGCTGGCAGTGCATAGCCCAGATCATCGCGGTGGAGATGCATCCGTCGGCCAGCAGCTGCGCGATCTCGACCAGGTCCGTCAGGTCCCCGCCGAGGCCTCCGTGCTCCTGCGGGACCAGCAGCCCCATCAGGCCGCTGCGCCGCAGCTCGGCCATGCCGGGTTCGCAGACCCGCGCCTCCTCGTCGGTCGTGTCGGCATGCTGACGCAGGATGGTACGTACGCTGGCTGCGGCCTCCAGCACCTCGTTGCGGTGAGACGCCTCCATCACTCCCCCATGCGGTCGAAAATGTCCGGCGCAGGGCCGGTGGACGGTACGAAGGGGATGCGGCGCAGCGTCAGCCGGGACGCATCGCACGGCGTCCCGTCGCGCAGTACCACCTCCGCGGCCGCAGGCCGGCTGAGAAAGCCGACGAGGCTGGCGGTCAGGCCGTACGCACCGACGTTGGGGATCTCGATCAGGTCCCCGGGGCTGACACCCGCCAGCACCTGGCCAGCGGCGAGCCGGTCGGCGGGCGTGCACAACGGCCCCACCACGGTGGCCGCCCCCTGGCACTCCTGCAGGTCCTCGTCCGAGCCGACCGAGCCGTCCTCACGCCGCGCGACCTGTCGAACCGCGGCCTTGAGCGGCAGCAGGCGGCCCAGACCGGACAGGCCGCCCAACTGGTTGATGCCGCCGTCCAGCACCACGAAGGTGCTGTCCCCGCTGACCTTGACGTCCTCAATGGTGCACAGCAGCCTGCCGCTGCGGCCCGCCAAGAACCGTCCGGACTCGAAGGCGATCTCCGGTCGTCCGGACCGCCAGCCGGCCAAGTGCGTGTCCAGCGCCGCTTCGAGGACCGGTCGCAGGGGCGAGTAGTCCGGGGACTGCCCGGCGACGGCGTAGGGTGCGGCAAACCCGCCACCCAAGTCCACCACCTGCAGCTCGACTCCCAGCTCCGCCTGCAGGCGGGCGGCCTCGGCGATGCTCGCGGTCATCTCGTCGGCAACTGTCTGCCACGCCTCGGCGTTGCTAAGGGGAAAGAAGTGCAGGCCGACGATTCGCGCGCCGGGCAGCGGCGCGAACGCCGCCGGAGCGCGACGCACTTCTGCCGCATCCACCCCGAACTGCGTAGCGGTCCCGGTCATGCGCAACCCGCTGCCGCCGTGGCTGCGCTGGGAGTTCACCCGCAGCAGGCAGCGCGCCGCGGTACCGAGCGCCGACGCCTCCCGGGCGACCTTCCGGTAGTCGGCCGCGGACTCGACGGAGAAGCTGCGCACGCCCGCGGCGAGGGCGGCGGAGATTTCCTGCCGGCTCTTGCCGGGACCGGTGTACAGGCACCGGTCGCCGGGGATCCCCGCTTGCCGGACCGCCTCGAGCTCCCCGATCGAGCTGATCTCGGCTCCGCATCCTGCGGCGTGCAGGGCGCCCGCGAGCACCGGGTGCGGGTTGGCCTTGAGCGAGTAGTACAGCGTGGCGGGCTCGGGTAGGCAGCGGGACAGTTCGGACGCGGCTCGCTCCGCCTCCCGCAGTTCGTAGACGTAGAGCGGGCTGCCGTAGTCGGCGACGAGCTTCGCCGCCGCGGGCCGGGCACCCGCCGACGAGCGCTCCTGATCCGGTGCCATGGTGTCGCTCACGTCTCGCTCCCCTGCACCATCTGCTCGAGCCGGATCCGGTCGACCTTGCCGTTGCGAGTCAGCGGAATGGCCGACAGCACCCGACACCGGGGCGGAGCCTTCGCCGGACCGAGCCGTTCCCGCAGCCGCCGCAGCACGTCGTCGCCCGTGACCTCGCCGGCCACGCAGAGGATCGCCTCGCGGCCCGCGGCCGGTGGGAGCATCGCGACGATGCGCACCCCCGGCAGCGCGGCGGCCGCGGCCTCCACCTCGGTCGTGGATACCCGGACGCCGCGCAGCTTGAAGAGCTGGTCGCGGCGGCCCTCGAAGTACAGCTGCCCGTCCGCGTCCATCCGGCCGAAGTCACCGGTGTGCAGCACTCGTTCACCGGTCCTGACGTCCCGGCGGTATCGCTGCGCCGTGAGTTCGGGGGCCTTCCAGTAGCCCTCCATCAGGTGCGGGCCGGTGACGCAGATCTCCCCGATCTCGCCCGGGGGCAGCGGGTCGCCGGTGGGGCCGACGATCCGCACCTCGGTGTCGGGCAGTGCCCGACCCACGGAACCGGGCCGGGTCAGGTAGGCGTCGACATCCGCCACGGTGATTCGTTTGCATTCCGTTGTGCCGAACATCATCTGCACGCCCGAGCCCGGAAACCGGGCTCGCAACGCGTCGGCCGTGGCGGGCGGCAGATGCTCGCCCGTGTTGGTGAACAGCCTTAGCCGCAACTTCTGGCTGGCAGCGGGCTTTCGGGCGCTGAGGGCGAGCAGCATGGTGGCCAGTGACGGCACCAGCGGCACCACGGTGGCACCGTGCCGAGCCAGCTGCCCGATCAGGTCGGTGTCCTGCCCGGCCTCGGCCAGCACCAGCGTGCAGCCGGCAATCGCCGAGAGGAAGACCTGGTAGAGGCCGTAGTCGAAGGAGAGTGGCAGACGGCAGAACACTACGTCGTCCGGCCGGTAGGCGACCCGCTGGGCAATCGCGCCGGCGGCGAAGCAGATCTGCGCATGGGTGCACGCCACGCCCTTGGGCTGGGCTGTGCTGCCCGACGTGTAGAGCAACAGCGCCAGGTCGCCGGACGCCGGTCCGGGCGCGGAGGCATCAAGGGCCGCCGGACGGACCGCTGCCAGCCCGGCGGCGAGGCCGTCGAGGGTCGCGCTCGCGACCGCGCACTGGGCCGCCCGGTCACGGTCGTCGCAGATCAGCAAGGCGGCCTTGGTGTCCGAGAGCAGATAGGAGAGCTGATACGGGGTCAGCTCGGGGCTGAACGGCACGGCGACGGCGCCGAGCCGCAGGCAGCCGAACAGCGCCGCGACCATGACGCCACGCCCGGTTGCCTGGATGGCGACCCGGTCGCCGGGGGCGACGCCCTGCTCGGCGAACCAGGTACGGGCGGCCCAAGAGAGCCGGGCCAACTCACCGTAGGTCAGCGCACCGTCGCGGTCGCGTACCGCGATGACCTCGGGCCGGGCGGCGGCGGCGCGATCCAGCAGCGCCGGGACGAGCTTGGCCGGTTCCGCTATCTGCGGCGCGACGGCGCTCACGCCCCGACCTCAAGCGCCCGAGCCTCGAACACCAGGTGCACCAGCGGCACCGGCCGCGCGCCCCGGAGCGTGGACAGCGTGCCCAGGTGCAGGAGCTCGGCGCCGTCGCCGCCCGGAACCACGACCGGATCCCCCGGCTTTCGCGCCGACGCCGGCCCCAGGCCGAGCGCGGCGGCGTGACCCATGGATCCGTGCGGATAGCAATGCTGCTCGGCGTATCCGCTGGCAAAGAGGTCGCGCGACGCGTACATGGTTCACCTCCCCCGCATCACCAACGATGTCGCTGTACGGCGGCGTCAGAACGTCGAACCCGATGGCGGCGACGCTAGCCGAGCGGAAGACGTCACGCGATGGATTCGGCGCTGGCCGAATCGCGTAGTTCGGCAGCCCTGCCGTTGCTCGGAAATGGCTAGATCACGTGCTGGGCCAAGCCGCACGCGGTTGCGCGAACGTCAGTCACGCGCCGTTGTCGAGGTATCCCAGCAGCGCGTCGCCCGCGCGGTCGAGTTCGTAGAGCACACGCCCACCGACCCGACGCCGCCGCACGACGTTGGCGGCGACCAACGCGCTCAGGTGCTCCGAGACGGTGCTGGCAGAGAGGCCGAGCGAGCTGGCCAGCGCCGAGGTCGTGGTTGGCGTGGCGAGGCCGCGCAACACCGCCGCCCGGGCACGGCCGACGAGGATCCGCAGGCGATCCCCACGCTCCGGCCGATCCAGGCGCTCGTTCGTACCGGGGTGCCTGCTCTCCAGCATCGCGGCGCCACGCGCCTGGAACGATACGGCGACACTGCCGGTGTCACTCACGCAGCACAACGTCCGTCGACCGAACAGTAGCGGAACGACCACCAGACTCCGGTCGCAGCGGACGCTGACCGACGGCGCCGATCCGGCGAGCAGCAGTCGCGGGGGCTCCCAATGCAGGCGGCCCTCCAATTGGTCCAGGAGCGCAGCCGGCCCTCGGGTAGCCAGCGTGTGGCCCCGGTGCAGGACGTCGTCGCGCAGGGCGGAGCGAATCATCGCCCAGTACGGGCGCAGCGCGATCTGCCAGTAGTCGTCGAACGCGTCGACACACCACCGCAGCCATGGCTCGGTTCCCCCGCCGCCCGGAGGGTCCACGACGACGCGGCGGGCGAGCTGCGCGCGGACGAGATCCATCGGCGTCTGCCGCAGCTCCGCCAGCTCCTCCTCGATGGTGCGCATCGGTGCGGTGGGCAGCGGGGTGAGAAATGCCGGCACGGGGCCCGCCAGCTCTCGGAAGCATCGAATCAGCTCGCCGCCGGGGCGCCCCGCCAGCCGGCGGCGCGCGGACTCGGCCCACCTGCTGTACGGCCACGGCACGGGGCGGTCCGGGGCCAACAACTGCAAACTGGCCACCGCCTCCCACAACGGGCTGATGGCGACACGAACCTGGCCGAGCGCCTCCGTGGCGACCTCGATACTGATCATGACGGGCCGTTGCGGACGGTGTCGGCGGATCTCCGGTGAACCCTCCGCCCCGCGCGCCGATCGGCAGCCGCCGGTGCCGGCGCGCACCGGGTCGGTGGCCGGCCAGCCGGCAGATATCCTGATGCCGTCCGTCTTCCGAAGCGGAGCGTGGTGGCATCGAGATGAACACGGCCTACTCTCGCCACCTGTCGCAGTTGCGGGGCCGCGGACTGTTGCCGGGCACGGTCCACGCGGTGTATGTCGCCGGTTCGCGCGTGCGCGGTTGGGGCAACGCCGGCAGCGACCTCGATTTCTACGTAATCGTTGAGGATCGGTGGCCCGGTCCGGGCAGCAGCGTCGCCCCGGTGGCCTTGCGCCCGGATACGATCACCATCGAGCAGACCCGGGTCAACCGCGAGCAGTGGGACGTGCAGTACTGGTTGGATAGTCAGGTCGACCAAGTTCTGGAGAAGGTCAGCTGGACCGAGTTCGAGACGAACGAGTCGGCGGGCGCACTCCTCACCTCCCGTGAGGTGGATTTCCTGGAGGGTCTCGGCTACGCGGTCGCGGTGACCGGTGAGGACTGGTTGCTCCGGCGTCGCAAGCAGATGCAGCGGTCCGCGCTGCGTTCCATTCTGACGTCCCGATCGCTCCACAACTCTCACCTCTTCCTGGAGGACGCGGTCGGCCAACTACGTTCCGGGGACGTGGAGAGCGCGGTCCTTTCCGCGCGACTCGCCCTCGGTTGCGCGGTCCAGGCGCTGCTCGCCGAGAATGGTAAGTTCGCCCAGAGTCCCAAGTGGTCGGCGCGCCAACTGCGCGATACGCCGCAGGATGTGCTCTCGTTCGATGAGTACTGGACGCTGGAGACAATGCGCGACTACACGCCGGAGAATCCTGGCCGGTGGGTCGAGGACGTGCTGGCGGTCTGTCGACGCATCTCGCAATCGGTGCGCGTCTGACCCGCTTGGGCACGCGGTGCGGGAGGCGGACGAGGGTGCCGCGGACGTTACTGTGAGACAGCCGGCAATCAATGAGGTGAATATGGCTGTGCAGGATCTCCGTACCATGGGCAACTCCTCCGGAAACCAGGGCCGCGCCTTCGGCCGCCCTTCATCGGCCTGACGCTATGAGCCCGACGCGGACCCACAGAAGGCGGCTCTCACCCACATTCGTGCCGGGGATAGCCCCCACCGGAGCACGCCAACCCGCCGTTCCTGCCCGGTCAGCCGCGGCTCCGCCGAAGCCGAGGAGGGGTGACGGCGGCGACGACCACCCTCCCCAGGAGCCGCGCCGCCTCGGCGGCCGGATAGCTGGCCTCGACCTCCGCCTCTATCCGGCGTAGGACCGCACCGATCCGGACGGGATGGGTGCTGCGCAGGACATCGACCAGGTCTGCCTCGACGTCTGCGACCTCCGGGTGGCGGTGCGCCGCAGACCCGGATCCGACGGGGCTCATGGCGATCCCCGTCCGGGGCCGGCCGAGTGGACCGGCGGCGGCGACCACGTCCGGTCCGACCCCGGCCGGGACGGATCCGGCGTCGTTCGTCGATGTCAACGAGAGCACCTCATGGTCGGCCTTCTCGCCCTCCGCCGTCACCGGCGGCGCGGACCAGCACCGGCACCGTATCCTCGAGGCGGGCGCCGGTCCGGCGTCGCGCCACGCCGGTCTCGCACCGCGACCACGTCATCCACCGGAGCGGTCGACCGCCGGCCCCTCGACCCCGTCGGGGTGTGGGTGATGCGACTCGCCGATGCTCGTCGGGCCTGCGCCCACGACATCGTCCGGCCCGGTGACGACGTGACGTCGACTAGGTCCGGGCCGTACCGGTCCGGGAGGAGGCGGTCGCCTCCCCGGTCCGACGGGGACCGTCCCGCTACTCACGATCTCTGCGCACTTCAGTCACGCCCCCGTGTCCGGATTCGGATGAGAACGGTGCCCGTCTCCCGCACGAAAGGCCGGGGTCGAGCACACGATCAAGAAATGGCAACTATGCCATAGATCGCCTTGGTTGTCGCCACCCAGCCATGCACCCTCACGCAGCAATGGCGGCCGGAGCACGGTCAGTCGGACCGAGGCGGCGGTGCCCGTGGGGAGCACCGACGGACCCGTGGCGGCCTCCTGGATGCCACGCGAGCGACCGAGGTCCGAGGTCCGAGGTCCGAGGTCCGAGGTCCGAGGTCCGAGGTCCGAGGTCCGAGGTCCGAGGTCCGACCGACGGTACGCACACCGCCGACGGCTTGCGCGATATGCACGAGAACCAATAACGTTGCGATGTATCGGCACGATACATCGCGCTGATAGGTCATCATTGGCCTGCCGCTCCTCGACGCGTCAGTGGCCACAAACAAGGTGGCGTCGCTGCCGCCGCGGCTGTAGCTGCGGGTGACCGTCGCGTCGCGGCCCGGGGCGGGCCCGATTCGCACTGGCGTAGTGGTGCGCCACCACCCTCTGGAGGCTGGAGACATCGTGGAGACATCCGAGCACCACATCGAGCCCGCCGCAGGCAGGCTGGGCGTCCTAACGGTCGGGCTGGGCGCCGTGGCGTCGACAGTGATCGCGGGCGTCGAGCTGATCAGGCGCGGCCACGCTCAGCCCATCGGATCGCTCACCCAGATGGGCACGATCCGGCTCGGCAAGCGGACCGAGCACCGCGCACCGCTCATCCGCGACGTCGTGCCGCTCGCCGACCTCGACCAGCTCGTCTTCGGGGCCTGGGATCCGATCTCGGACACGGCGTACGAAGCCGCGCTGCGGTGCGGGGTGCTCGACCGGTACACCCACATCGAGCCGGTCGCCGCGGAGCTGAAGGAGATTGAGCCGATGTCGGCCGTCTTCGATCAGAACTATGTGCGACGGATCGCCGGCAACAACGTCAAGCCCAAGGCGAACAAGCTGAAGCTGGCCGAAGCCGTCCGCGACGACATCCGTACCTTCAAGGCGAAGCACTCCTGCGACCGGCTGGTCGTGATCTGGTGCGCCTCGACCGAGATCTTCATCGAGCCCGGCCCGGCCCACCAGAGCCTGGCCGCGCTCGAAGCCGCCATGGAGGCGGACGACGACAGCATCCCTCCCTCCATGATCTACGCGTACGCGGCCCTCAAGGAGGGCGTGCCGTTCATCAACGGCGCACCGAACCTCACCACCGACGTGCCGGCGATGACCGAGTTGGCCGGCGCGGTCGGCGTACCCGTCAGCGGCAAGGACTTCAAGACGGGACAGACCCTCCTGAAGACCGTGCTGGCCCCGATGCTGAAGGCGCGCATGCTGGGGCTCGACGGCTGGTACTCGACCAACATCCTGGGCAACCGGGACGGCGAGGTGCTGGAGGATCCCGACAGCTTCCGCAGCAAGGAGGCCACCAAGCTCGGCGTGCTCGAGCACATCCTGCAGCCGGACCTCCACCCCGAGTTGTACGACAACTTCCATCACAAGGTGCGCATCAACTACTACCCGCCCCGGGGCGACAACAAGGAGGGCTGGGACAACATCGACATCTTCGGTTGGCTCGGCTACCAGATGCAGATCAAGGTCAACTTCCTGTGCCGCGACTCGATCCTGGCCGCACCCCTGGCACTCGACCTGGTGCTCTTCATGGACCTGGCACACCGCGCCGGGCTCAAGGGCGTGCAGGAATGGCTGTCCTTCTACTTCAAGAGCCCCCAGCACGCGCCGAGCGTCTACCCGGAGCACGATCTGTTCATCCAGCAGACCAAGCTCAAGAACACGCTCCGCTGGCTCATCGGTGAGGAGCAGATCACCCATTTGGGAATCGAGTACTACGAGGACTGAGCCGGCCCGTCGGCGACCACCGGCCCGACAGAAGGCTGGTGGCCGCCGGCGCGTGCTGCCCGAACCGGTGCCCACCCCGCGCGACGTGCTGCGCCGGGTCACCGGACCGGCGCCTCTTCCGGCAGCTCGCGGTCCGCCGACGACGGGACCCAGTAGGTCCTCGCCCGTCGCCTGCGCCGTCGAGTCAACGGGTCGTGGATGAGCCGACTCACCAGGCCGACCGGCGCGACCACAAGGACATACATGACGAAAAGTACGATCGAGACCATCGCTTCCACAGCCTTCGCTACATCGGTCTGCCGGGTGCTCAATCCAGGGGGATGTCCGCTCGCCAGTCACTCTCCTCGGACCACGGCGGCTGCTCGCTTTTGTCGAGCAGGAAGTTGCCCATCGCGAGCATCTCGATGTTCGTACGCATGAAGCAGGTGTAGGCGTCGTGGGGCGAGTTGACGATCGGCTCACCCCGGACGTTGAACGAGGTGTTGACCAGGACCGGGCAGCCGGTACGGGCCTTGAAGGCAGTCAGCAGCTCGTGGTACGCGGGATTGCCGGCGGCGGTGACCGTCTGCACCCGGGCGGAACCGTCGACATGGGTGACGGCCGGGATGGTGGAGCGCCGGACGTGCAGCAGGTCGATACCGTTCGCACCGGTTTCCGACACCGGTATCTGCTGAGCTGCCGCGACCTGCGCCACGATCAGCATGTACGGGCTGTCCTGCCGGAGATCGAAGTAGTCCTTGGCCTCCTCGGCCAGCACGGACGGCGCGAACGGGCGGAACGACTCCCGAAACTTGATCTTCAGGTTCATCGCGGACTGCATGCCCGGATCACGCGGATCGCCCAGGATCGAGCGGGCCCCCAGGGCCCTCGGGCCGAACTCCATCCGATCCTGGAACCACCCGACGACCTTGCCCTCGGCCAGTGCCGCCGCGACCGCCGCCACCAGGTCGCGGCGATCCAGCCGACGGTGCGGAACCGCGCGGCTGTGCAGGTAGTCGGCGATCTGCGCCTCGCTGAACTCCGGGCCCAGCAGCGCGCCGGACATCGCGTCACGCCCGCTGCCGACATGCTCCCGTGCCGCGCCGCGCTCCATGGCCACTGCCAGCGCGGCTCCCAACGCTCCCCCGGCGTCGCCGGCAGCGGGCTGGATCCACACCTCGTCGAAGATGCCGCTCTCCACGATCTTGCCGTTGGCGACGCAGTTCAACGCCACGCCCCCGGCCAGGCAGAGCGTGCGCTCGCCGGTCCGCTCCCGCGCGGTACGGGCCAGGCTGAGCATCACGTCCTCGGTCACCTGTTGGACGGACGCCGCCAGATCGAACTCGCGCTCCGTCAGGGGGCCCTCGGGCGTACGCCGCGGACCGCCGAAAAGCTTCTCGAAGGCCCGGCCGGTCATCACCTGCCCGCGCAGGTAGGCGAAGTACCGCATGTTCATCCGGAAGGAGCCGTCCGGCTTGACATCGATGAGGTGCCGCCTGATCAGGTCGGCGTAGCGCGGCTTGCCGTAGGGAGCCAGACCCATCAGCTTATACTCGCCGGAATCGACTTTGAACCCGCAGAAGTAGGTGAAGGCGGAGTAAAACAGGCCGAGTGAGTGCGGGAACCGGATCTCCGCAAGCGGTCGTAGTCCGGTGCCCCGGCCATGCCACAAGGTCGTGGTGGCCCGCTCGCCCACGCCGTCCACGCAGAGCACGGCGGCCGACCGGTACGGGCTGGGGAAGAAGGCCGAGGCGGCGTGGGACTCGTGGTGCCGACGGGTCTGGATGTCCGGCACGGCTCCCACGTCGAGCTCCCCGAGTTCCCGCCGGACGACGTCGACCGCTCGGAGCTTGCCGTCAGTGCGCAACCAGCTCGGGACCGTGCGGGCGAAGGCCGGGAAGCTCGCCGGAGCCGCCCCGGCCAGAGTCGCCAGCACCCGGCGGAACTTCAGCCAGGGATCTTCGTAATAGGCGACGGCACTGACGTCTTCCAGGGAAACACCCAGCGTGTCGAGGCAGTGCCGTACCGCCTGGCCCGGGAAGGACGGGTCATGCCGCTTCCGGCTGAACCGTTCCTCCTGCACGGCCGCGACGGGCACCCCGCCTCGCACGAGCGCCGCGGCACTGTCGTGGTAGAACGACGAGATCCCGAGGATCAGCTCAGACACTGCGCCACTCCTCCCCCGTCGACGGGACTGCTCGCCCTCTTCGCCGGCCGCCGGCGACCCGGGCGGCTCGCCTGGCCAGCATGCCGTCGGGCGGGTTAAGCGAGCGGTACCCGGTTCGTACCCTTTCCCACACGGCAGGCCGGCTGCCCGGACCCGGCACCCCGGGTAGCTCCGACATCAGGGTGTCGATCGCGTCCGCGGCCCAGGCGGAATGCCCCGTGGCGACGTTGTCGATGGTGTTGTGGATGTCCACGAAGCGGGTGCTGAAGCCGTGCCGGCGCAGGGCCATGCTGGCCCTGCGGTAGGTGCCGCCGACGCCGGACAGCTCCATGGCCAGATTGAGGCCGAGTATCTCGGGCAGGAAGGTGCGCGGGTACCGCCCGATGCAGAGCCAGTAGACCGGCAGCTCAAAGGATTCGTCGCGGAACCCCGGCCAGTTCGCCATCGCGGGCGACGCGGTGGGCGGCAGGACCACCTCCATCTCCTCTAGCACCTGGCGATAGATCAGGGGATGGTTGAGCTTCGCCTCGCCGTTGCCGAGTTCGTCGAAGTAGGTCGCGAAGAGCGCGTGACCGATGTCCGACGAGGCCAGCTCGTAGTCGGTGAAACCCTGCAACCAGCTGCCGTCGATCAGGGTCA
This sequence comes from Micromonospora sp. ATLC16, assembly GCF_057196645.1. Lineage (NCBI taxonomy): Bacteria > Bacillati > Actinomycetota > Actinomycetes > Micromonosporales > Micromonosporaceae > Micromonospora > Micromonospora sp. ATLC16. The sequence continues at coordinate 5,885 of NZ_JBXUOW010000047.1, read as the reverse complement.
GCAGCGCCGTCTGTACGGCGTCGTCGACCACCGCCTCCCGCGACGGCAGCGGGATGTCCGTGCTCTTCTCGAACTCCACACCGTGGCGATCGTGCTGCGTCTGGAGCCAGGGGCGCAGTCCCTCGGTCTGCCATCGCGGCGGAAGGGGCACCGACCCTGGTTCCATCCGGTACCGGGCCCGGGCCAGCCAACCCTGGACGTAGCGCAGGCTCCAGTCGCGCAGCTCCGGGCTGACGGTGCGCCCCATCAGCTGGTGGTACGCCTCGCGGAGGTCCTTCGGGCCGCGCCCGGGTGGTACCGCGGTCCGCGTCGTGCCGGGCAGTCCGACACCCGCTTCGCCCGGCGCGGGCCGGGCTTCAGCCGGGGTAGCGATGGACCGGCGGGCCGCGGCAGACGTCCTCGGAGCGGGTCCAGCCGGAAGGCTGTCGATCCACCGGCTGATGATGGTGAGGTCGTCGGGCGAGAAGATCCGGAACATCGGGCCACGTTCACTGACCAGCCCGGTGACCAGCGGGCTGGCAGCCGACCGGCCCGGCTTCACCAGCCTGCTGCGGGCCAGCACCTCGAGGAAGGGCCACGGATCGTCACAGCAGTCCGTCAACCACGCCGCCAGCGGCCGCTCCTCGAGCAGCACCTGGTGATGGTAGACCGAGCCCTCCCGGGCCCGCAGTCGCATCAGCTCCGCCATGTCGAATCCGGGGTCGAGCGACGCGCGCGACTGTTCGTACAGCGCCTCGGTCTGGTCGCGCAGCACGGCCAGTGTCCCGACGAAGGCCGCCTGCACCCTGGCCGCCACCTCCGGGCCCTGCCGGGCCAGGCCATCGGCGATCTCGCGGCACTGCTCGAGCGGCGCGGGCCCCCCGCTGCGGGGCGCGGAGTAGTCGATGGCCGCCCAGTCGGCCGGCAGTTCGCCCCGCGCTAGGCTGAGCGGAGGCAGCAGACCCACTGCTCGCAGGCACAGGTCGGCTCCGATGAGTTCCGGGCAGAAGTCGTCGGGCCGTCGGCTCATCACGAGGAGCAGCGCGGGCAGGCGGAAGGCGGTGTCGTCGATCCTCGGGTCACCGGCGAGTCGCGCCAGCGGCACCGCGTTCTCCGACACCCGCAACTGGCGCAACAACGCGAGATAGGCACCGCCCCGGGCGGCACCCGGATGGCCGGCGCCGACATCGGACGCATAGAGCCGCAGGATGTCCAAATAGAGCGGATCGTCTGCGCTGCCCGGGCTCGTCAGCCATTGCAGCCAGGCACCGAGTGCCAGGCCGAGGGGGGCGCAGCCGAGGCCCACCCTGCGGACCAGGAGCTGACGGCCCACGGGGTCGAGGGACTCCCCCAACGCCTGGAACCGCCTCGCCTCGGTCGACGCCCAGTCGGCCGTCTCGTCGATCAGGCTGTTCAGCGACTGTGCGGCGGCGGGCGGTGCCAGCCGCAGCTCCGCGCGTACCGCGGCGGGCAGGGCATCGTCCCGGACGACCGCCTCCGGGTCGGCGGCCGCCGCGTAGAGCCGGCGGAAAGTGGAGGTGGCGATGCTGCCCTGAGGGCGCGTTCCTACGGCGCCCGAAGTCGGACCACCGCTGTCGGCTGTCGCATCATCGTGCACAGTGGTTCCCCGTTCGTGGACCTGGCACACGTGCTCCGTCGAGTCGCGCGATCAGAACATCGGGTAGATCGACGCGTCCTTCTTCCGACTGGCACGCTTTCGGCACCGGAGAAGCCTGTCGATGATCCTGCGAATGAAAGACATGCTGCGTACCGCCTTCGTCACCGAGTGGGTCGCGCGTTGGTCGGGACGGACATCTAGGTGAGGTCGAGGGCTTCGGCCGTCACCCTCGCCACAAAATCGTGTCCTGTGTCACTGTAGTGAACACGGTCGACGAACCACCAGTCCCGTTCGGTGGCCGCCGCCGAGACGACGGGATTCAGGTCGACGAATCGGATACTCTGCTTCTCGCAGCCGACACGTAGTGCCGTGGCGTATGCCTGCGCGAAGTCCGTTGTCGCGACGCTGGCGAAGGCCTCCTCCCACGGCCCCAGCTCGGACATCCGGTCGTTCTCCTCGAAGAGGATCCGCTCCTCCCGACAGAGGTCGTAGCGCATCCAGCGCGCCATCGGCTGCAGGACGTAGGAGATGCGGGTGTCCGGCCCCGCTATGCGTCGCCAGATGTCGAGCTGACGGAGCGTCGCTTCGGCAGCCGAGGCGATCAGCGTCGGGGCGTCGGTACGAACATCGTCGAGAGTGGAGACAGCCGCTGCGGACGCCGGCCGTCGGCCGAAGAACCTGGAGCCCTTGCGGCTCCGCTCGCGCAGCTCCGCCATCTTCTCGAAGTACTCGCCGCAGAAGAAGAAGGCTCCGTGGTCACCCTGCTGCCATTCGGGCAGTCGGGCCACCATGACGGCGTTGATCCCCGAGAAGATGACGATCTCCTCGATGTCCCCCATCAGGTGTCGGTACAGGGTGAGGAGCAGGACCTCCTGCGTCGGGTTGAAGCAGTAGCTGCCGAAGTTCAGCCACGGCGCCGAGGGCGCGTACCGGCTCCACAGCAGCGACGCCAGCGTGTTCGCGTCGCTGGAGGCTCCGACCCCGAGGGCAGTCGAGCCCCCCGCGAGGATGCGGACCGGGCCCGGCGGTACATGGCCGGCGGCCGAGGCACTGACACCGTCCGGCCCGGTGCTGATCCGGAAGCCGCACCGGTCGGTGTTGACCGATGGCGAGGTGAAGTTCGCCCGGTGGAAGTACATGAGGTAAGGGATGTACCGACGCTCACTGGGATCCTTCATCGCGTCGTAGTCCCGCATTTGCTGAGTCAGCTCGTACCGTTGCAGCTTCACGATTACCCGTCTCGTCCCTTACTCGGCTTACGTCCGGCAAAAGCAGCACCACGGGTGGTTCCCGGCATTACCTCCCAGGTAATGTGGAATTTACCTCAATCAACTCAAATCTGCCATACGTCCTACCTGCCGACAAGACCACGGAAACCAGACGCAGGCGCGCATGTCAGCCGCGCGGGCAACGCTCGCTCCTACGACCGCAGGTCGGCCGTGGAACGCCCGGAGCCGAGATCAGGTATCACCAGCTCGGCAACGGTGTCGACGGCTTCCGCGGCGGAGGCGTCGGCGAGGTCGACGAGGTACCAACCCCAGCCGGCGGCCAACTGCTCGTACTCCGCCAGCAGCTTGCCCTGCAACTCGATGAACGACGACCGGCCCGCTCGACCCGCGAACCCCATGTCCTCGAGCAATCCGACACCGCTGCGGCTGGTCGTGATCCGCCGATAGCACTCCTCCGGCGTGACCTTCAGCAACACCCCGACATCGGGCTGAAGGAACCGACTGGAGTACGCGTCCGTGATGAACTCGCTCGTCCTGGCGATGAACTCCGGCGAGACGTCGCCGTGCGGGATGTGCTCGGCCACCCGCAGCGCCTTCGTGATGTTCTTGTAGCCGAAGCCCTCCGTGACGACGGTCTCGCCGTTGGACAGATATCCGCCGAGAATCTCCGCATGAATCAACAACTCCGCGGTGAACTCGAGGATGGCTGACGCCAGCACGCCGGAGCGGTGGATGCCCGTGGGTGACACCGGGCCCCGGTCGAGTCCGGCGCGCTTGAACTCCTCGAACACCAGCGGGCCGTGCTGGACGCGCAATGACGCAGCGTCCGTCGCCCCGCCGTAGCGCACCCGCCACGCCTCCATGAGCAGCTGCCGCAGCGACAGGTACGGGAAATTGAACCGGTCGCCCTGGTCGGCGATGTCGCGCCAGCGCAGAAACCTGGGCCGGTGTCCTCGGGCCGCCAGTCTCTCGGTCAGGCCGCGCGCAATGGTGGACTTACCGGATCCGTCCAGTCCCAGCAGGGCGACGTACGAGCCGCGAGCCGCGTCAGGAGCGTCGGTCATGATGGTCGATGGGCTTTTCATGTCGGCCGGACCCCCGTCCGCTCGGTGACCTGCCGCCGGCAGATCTCTCCTGCACGCCCCGCCGCATCCACGGACCACCCGGTCCCGGCACGGACCCGGTCAAAGTATCGGGCACCCGTCGGCAGGACAAGCCCACGCCGGATGGCCAGGAGCGGAGCGCAGCCACAATCGGGGGTGTCGATACGCCTGCCACCGAACATGAGCGTCGTGTCGTGGTCGATGAACGGCCGGGTTCAGGTGGTGGTCCGAAGGGTGTGTCACCGGGCCGGGCCGGACGCGGTCGGCCGTGGCAGGTCACGTAGGGGCCTGCGGCGAGCCAGCCGGATGCCGGCGGCCGGCGAACCCGTCCGCAGCCAGCCGAGCGGGCGGTCGCGCTCAGAAGGGAAGCCTTTGTGGAGTCGACGATGCCAACCGGACCGATGGGTAACGGTTACTGAAGTGATCTCAGCGACTTTGCGGTAGGTATTTGTACTCGAAGTGGGTCAAATGCAGGGCGGCGGCGACGATGTCGCCGGTTCGGCGTGGGCTGACGGTCGTGTGGCGTAGCGTCTTCCAGCGTCCGATCAGGATCGCGAAGCCGCGTTCTCCTTGCCAACGTAGACCGCGTAGCAGTCGGTTGTAGGCGCGGTTGTCGGGTGCGAGCCGGTGGCCGTCGGCGGGTTGCTTGACGGGGGTTTTGATGCCGTGACCTGTGCTTTCGTAGCCGGAGTCGGCCAGAGTGGGTAGGTCGAGTTCGGCGGCGGACCAGTTCAGGGCGGCGGTGACACCCAGGTCGCGGGCGCAACTGGTGTCGTGTAGATGCCCGGGCAGCGCCGCCGATGTCCAGATCGGCAGCCCGTCGGGTCGGATGATCGCTTGGACGTTCGCGCCGAAGTCGCGGTGCTTTCCGGAGAACCAGGCATCGATCACCTCGCCCTTGACCGACAAGGTCGTCTCGGTGAGCCGGTCGCAGTCGAACAGCTTGCCGTCGAGGATCACGTGCGACCAGCCGTCGGCCGCGGCCCGACGCAGAGCGGTGTGCAGGTCGATGGCCTGAGCGGCGAGCACGGCGATGCCCTCGTCGCGGTAGCGGTAGGCGGTCGCCCTGGAGATGCCGAAGCCGGCGGCGAGCAGGGTCATGTCCTCGGCCTTGCGGAACCAGACGAGCACCATCAAAGCCTGGTAAAAGCAGGTCAACGCCCGGGTGCCACGGCGGGTACCGCAGGCCCGACGCTGTGCGTACAACAGACGCGCGAGGTGCTGCACGAGTTCCCTCGGGACGTCGACCATGGCACGATAGGCAATCACGTGGAGCCCTCTCGAAGACGTGTTTCTGTCGCAAGGACGTGTCTATCGATGGCTCCACGCCTGTTTCCACTGCCGCCCGACTCGCCGCCTTCGCCCGTGTCGCACCAATCAACCCTTATGCGTTGCTGGCGAGTAGCCGGAGGGAATCTCACCCTCCGGCTCTCACAGATCCGTACGTGAACCTCTCGGTTCATACGGCTCTTGTTGTCCTGGTCACCAAACAGCGGGGACGCCTGAAACCCAGGCCCAGTGGGCGAAGAACCTTGGCCTCGTGGTGACGGCTCGGGTCCATGCCTGTTGAGCCTTCTTCCGTCCGCGCAGTCGTTTGAACTTCTTGCGTAGCCACCGCATCAAGTAGGCGTTGACGCGTGCCAGGAGGGGATACAACGCAGATCTGTAGAACGCGCCGTAGTAATTCATCCAACCCCGCACGACGGGATTCATCCGCTCGGCGAGATCCGCATCGGAGATGTCAGTGAGCCTTTCCGAGTAACGGTGCGCGACTGTGTGTAGTGCCTGCTTTTAGGTGGTCCGGCCGTGCTCGATGTGGAGGATGACCAGGGCCGCAGCGACGATGTTCCCGATTTTCCAGGGGCAGAGGCTGACGTTGCGTAGGGCTTTGAAGGTCATCTTGAGTAGGCTGTTGCCGCGTTCGCCGACCGCGCGGAGCCGGTTGTGGGCATGGTT
>NZ_JBXUOW010000046.1:0-41547 GCF_057196645.1 Micromonospora sp. ATLC16 | reverse complement strand
AACCCACCTCCATCGGGATACCTCATCACCCCGGCCTACAACGATCACCAACGAAGATCACGCCGACACGCCGACCCACAGTGGACGAACCTGGCCATTCAAGATCTGTATCGGCCGTGGCGGTGTCTACCTCGAGGATGGAGTCGCGACCTCGAACAGTTAGTCGTCAACACGGAGCCTCGGCCGCAGCCCGGTACCGGGACATAGAGGTCGCCCCCTGCACACGAAGCCGGTGAGGTGTCCTCACGCCAGCGGCGTCATCGCCGACGACCGGCTCCGAACCACTCACCGGTCGACAAGATCTTCCCCGCCGTGCACGCCCCACCAACTCGGTACGTGCCTGCGCAGCGTTCCCGAGAAGCGGGTCAGCAGCAGCCAGTCGGCGTCGAGGATCAGCGCGGCGTCCTCCGACCGCTCGCCCAGGACCCGGGCCACGGACGCCAGCATCTCCCGCGTCGCCCGCTCGGAGGACTCGTCCTTGCGCAGCCGGAAGCCGATGGTGACGTACCGCTCCGGTTCCCACTCCCACATCGAGCCGTCACCATCTTCGGCCTCGAAGTATCCGTGGGATCCGGCGTGGATGCTCACCGTGTAACCACATCGATCGCTGAGGTCCGCACTCAGCACCCGGGGCCTGCCATCTGCCGCCGACTCGTCAACACCGTCTGGGGCGACGACGCCGGCCAGCGCATCGAGAGGAATGTCGCCGGCCAGCGTCAAGCGGTACTCGGTCGCCATGGGTAGCCCCTCAGTCTCGTCGCAGGATCTGGATTATCTCGCCGCTGCGCGTCACCGCCACCAGTTCCTTCAACCCTGCGATCGGCCAGTCGTCGAACTGCCTCTGCAACGCCGGGAGATCGCCACGCCAGTCGTGGAGGTTGACCACCACCCGTTGGGTCTGCTCGCTGGTGATCTTGTCGGATACCCCGCTCCACACGCCTCGCACACTCTTGGCCGGCATCGGGGAGTAACAGTCGAAGACGTGTCCCTCGATCAGGTAGTCGGGATCCTTGCCCGGTTTCCCGGAATCACCGGTACCGAGACGGGCGTCAGCGACCTCCTGCCGGGTCGGGTTCTGGTGGAGCAGGTATCCCTCTGCAGCGACGGTATCGGCGCACTGGTTCTCCAGCTCCAGGGAGCGCCGCACGCGCGCGTCCTCCCTCGGAGGGATCCGGGTACGCCGGCCGGTGGGCGAGCCGCCGTGCTCTCCGGTCGGCTTGCGCGTCCACGGCGTCGTCACGCCCCTGCCGGGGGACGGTGTGGGAACCGAGGCAGGGCTGGTCGGTACGGCACCGCCAGCCCCGCTCAGTTTCCCAACTGGCGTGCCTCGCCGATCGCCGCGTCAACCGCCTGGCGGGTCGTGGCGGTGCGCTGAACCAGCAGGACAAGCACCTGCTTGACGCTCTCCAGAGCCTGCAGCAGCGGCCCCGGCTGCCCACCCTGCAAAACCCCGACGACAAGCTGCTGCGCCTCACCAACCTGGGTGATGGTCGCGGCCGTCTGGTCACGGATACCGTCAACCGCACTCTGCACCGGAGTCAGCCCGCTGATCGTCTCCCCCGGACTGGCCTGCTCCGGAACACCAGCGGCCACCTTCGCGGCATCACCGACAGCCCCGGCCAGACCACCCAGTCCACCCCGGATGGTGGCGACGGCTCCGCGCACCCGCGCCACACCGGCAGCAACCGCGGCGAACCCGGCACCCGCCGCGCGCAGCCCGATCTCCTGCGCCTGCTGATCAACAGCCGCAGCCAGACCCTGCGCGCGCTCGACCCCGGCGGACAGCGTACGTAGCTCCGTAGTGATCTTCTCGACGTGCGACACGCTGCCGGATCCCTCCACCTGGCCACGAGAGCTCTCAGGAGGGTTGAACCTACCGGCACGGCTCCAACGCCACCAGACGTCGCAGAGCAAGTACGCGGTCAGTGGTCGCGGTCGAGAAGGCGGTGGAAGGAGAGCGGTTAGACGGTGGGAGATCCCGGTCAGCGCGGCGATTCGGCCCCGCCGTGGCGGCGGGCGGGCCAGCCGAGGAACCGTTCGAACAGGTGCGTGACGTCGCCGCCGGTGCTCGGGGTGAGCTGGTGGAGATCGTCGATGGCCTCAGCGAGTAGGCCGGCTAGGTAGAGGAAGAGACCGACTGTGTTGTCGCGGTACTCGGCGACCAGTATGAGCCGCGCCCGTCCGCAGGGCCAGGGCTGCCCGCAGCGGCGACACAGCCAGAGCGGACGCAACGGCAGATGCTCCGCCGGCACGGGCCGGTGCTGCTCGGCCACACCGGTCCCGTCCGTACTCATCGGCGGCGGTGCTTCCGTGCCTGTTGCTCGAACAAGACCCACCAGACGTGCGTCAACAGCGGTGGGTCGGCCGAGCCCGGTCCCACCGCCGCCGGGACCACCGCTGCGCGGTCTGTCGCCAGCTCGCCGGTCACGGCGTACCGCGACACGTACACGGTCATAGCCGGCCCCCGGCCGATGCCGGCATCGGTTCGAGGTGGGGTTGGCCGCGTTCCCGCCACCCCACCACCGTCGGCCAGCGGTGGGGAGCAGACCGCCGGTCACCCGCCCACGCAGCCCTGCTGGCGGTACGCGGACGGGGAGTCACCCGTGCGCTCGACGGAGTGCCCGGCGCGAGCACTTGCCGGTGCGTCGGGTCGCGTTCCGACCTGTCGCCCATTGGCACGTCCATCTGGATCTCCTTGCCGTGAAGCTGCCGCTGGCCCACCGTCCCGCCGCTGGAGATCGGGCGCGCCGGCACATCCAGGCTCGCTTGGGCCGTGCACAGACGGAATGTCTCGCCGGTGCACCGGCGGTGCACCTGTGGTCACCGCGTGTGCGGCTACCATCACGTCCACCGGTGACTGTCCGTTCCGGAAGGACGTGCGATGGCTACGGTGACGACCTGGACCGGTCAGGACGCGAACGCGCTGCGCAAGGCGTTGCGGATGAGCGTGACCGCCTTCGCCGAGCACCTCGGCGCGGCGCGGCGGACCGTGGCCAAGTGGAGCAGCCAGGGCGACAAAGTGCTCCCCCGTGCGGACATGCAGGCCGCGCTGGACACCGTGCTGTCCCGCGCCACACCTGAGGTACGGGAACGCTTCGACGCGTTGCGCGTGGCCGGCACCGACGGTGCACTTGTGGGTGCGGGTCGGCCGGACACCGGCCGGGATGCGGATACTGGCGATAACGGAGACGGTGACTCAGGCTCGGATGGTGACGTGCGGCGCAGGCAGCTTCTACGCGGAGCGGCGATTGGTGTCGCCGCCGCGCCCAACGTGGCGTCGCTGCTCGACGCCCTCGTCGCGCCAGCGCACGCCGACGGTGGGGCACTGTCCTTACCGCAGCTGTCCCGGGCTGTCGCCGGTGCCAAAACCGACTATCAGGCATGCCGGTACGCGCACGTACTCGATCGGCTGGTGGCGTTACTGCCGTCCCTCGATGCGGTGCGGTCCGGCGTAGCGGGCGAACAGCGCTCGCAGGTCGAGGTGCTGGCCGCCGAGCTGCACCACGTCGCCGGCAGTGTCCTGCTCAAGGTTGGCGATCAGGGGATGGCCCTGGTAGCGGCCGAACGGAGCAACCGGGCCGCGGTCAAGAGCCAGGATCCGGTGGCGATCGCCGCGAGCGCCCGGATCATGACCCACGCGCTCATGGTCAACGGCCACGACGCCCAAGCGGTGACCCTCGCAGGCAACGCCGCCGACTCGCTCGACCGGGACACCCGCCTCGCGTCGTCCGATGCGGTGGCCGTCTACGGCGCCCTCGTCCTCCGAGGGGCCATTGCCGCCGCCCGCCGCGACGACCGGGGCACCGCGCACGCGATGCTCGATGAGGCAACCCGCGCCGCGACCCGACTCGGCTACGACGGCAACGATCGGTGGACCGGCTTCGGGGCCACCAATGTCCTACTGCACCGGGTCAACATCGCGCTGACCCTCGGCGACGCCGGAACGGCCATCGCGATCGCCCGCACCGTGCCGCTGGACAAGGTGACCCTGGCTGAGCGCCGGGCGTCTCTGTACGTCGACGTCGCACGCGCCTACACGCAGTGGGGACGCTACGAGCACGGCCTCAACGCGCTGCGCACCGCGTACGAGGTTGCACCCGAGGAGATCCGCTGCCGGCCGGCGGTCCAACGCATCGCTGGCGACCTCGCCATGCTCGCCACGGGGTCGGTCCGCACCGCCGCTGCCGGTTTCGCCCGCAACGCCGGGATCCGGCTATGACCGGCGGTCACCTGCAAATCGTCGTCTGCGGTGCCGGTCCGGCTGCCGATGTAGCCCAGCTCGTCAGGGCAGCACAGGACCGCTCCTGGACAGCGGCGGTCACGGCCACACCGAGTGGAATGGACTTCATCGACCCGCAGCCGCTCGAAAGCCTCACCGGTCATCCGGTGCGGTCGACCTACCAGTCGTCGCCCGGCGGCCGGAGGTCGCTTCCCGACACCGACGCCCTGGTCATCGCCCCCGCGACCTACAACTCGATCAACAAGATCGCCCTCGGCCTGGCAGACAACTACGCCATGACCTCGGTCGCCGAGCTGATCGGCAGGCAGGTGCCGATCGTCATCGTCCCGTTCGTCAACGGCGCCCTCGCCGCGCGAGCGCCCTTCCGGCGCGCCGTGGCCAGCCTCCGCGACGAAGGGGTACGCCTCCTGCTCGGCCCCGACGACCTATGGGAGCCGCACCCGCCCGGCAGCGGCAACGAGCGGCAGAAAGCCTTCCCCTGGACGGTGGCTCTCGAGACAGCGGCCCAGCTCGCCCACAAATCTTGACCGGCCGCTTCCGGCCACGGCTGACCGCAAACGAGCCAGCCACCGTGTCGCGCCAGGCCCGGCGCGTCTCGCCGCTAGCGTGGAAAGCCGTGGACCGAATCGCCATCATCGGCTGCGGTGGCAGCGGCAAATCCACCGTCGCCCGGCAACTCGCGCAGATCCTCGACGCGCCGCTCACCCACCTCGCACTCACCAGCCGGCGACACGCCAACCAGTTCATCGACCGAATCAGACGGGAGACAACTGGTGATCTGGCCGGGCGTCCATGAGGAGCCGACCGCGTCCAACCGACGCCGAGCAGATCCAACGGCCCCCGAGCACCCACCGAGCGACCAGCCACCACCCGCGTACGCGAAAAAGGCCCCGACTGGCAGAGTTCTACCAGGTCAGGGCCTTGCTCGTTGGTGCGCCGCCAGGGACTCGAACCCCGAACCCGCGGATTAAGAGTCCGCTGCTCTGCCAGTTGAGCTAGCGGCGCTCGCTGACAACGGGGGAAACATTAGCATGCACTCTGAACCGGGTTCCAATCAGATCCCTGGGTCCTCCCTTCGGTCGAGCTTTCCGGGCATTTGGCGAGAACCCCTTGCAAAGTGTGGGACCGGGGTGATGCCGGGCGGCAGCGATGCGGCACGATGTCCGCCAGGTGCGCAACGACAGGGGTGGGCATGGGCAGGTTCGCGCGGGCCGGGGCGTTGTTGAGCGCCCTGGGGCTGGTGGCGTCGCTGGCATTGTCGGGCTGCGGCGAGGATCGCGCACCGGCTGAGTTCGTGCCCGGTCAGACGCCAGGGGCATCCGGGACGGAGACGTCGGGGGCACCGGAGGCGCCGAAGGCGCCGGAGGTGCCGGAGGTGCCGAGTGGCCCGCCGCTGACGGTGAGCCCGGCCGACGGGGCGAAGAACCGACCGGTCAGCGTGGAGATTGGCGCGAAGCTGCCGGACGGCGGTGAGGTGTCGCAGGTCACCCTCAGGACCGAGGAAGGCAATACGGTCGAGGGCAAGCTGCGTACGGACGGGTCTTCGTGGGTTCCGTCGGCCCCGTTGAGGTGGTCGACCCGCTACACCGTCACGGTCGCCGCGAAGGGGCCGGACGGCGCGGTGAGCGAGGGCACCAGCACGTTCACCACGATGGCGAAGCCGGGCTCGATGATCACGTCTGGGCTGTACCTGTTCGACGACCGGACGTACGGGGTGGCGATGCCGGTGGTGGCGGAGTTCCATCCGGGCATCCCGGAGAAGGACCGGGCCAAGGTGCAGAAGCGGATGTTCGTACAGTCCGACCCGCCGCAGCCGGGCGCCTGGCACTGGGTGAGCAACGGTACGCAGGCGTACTACCGCGCGCCGGAGTACTGGAAGGCCGGCACCAAGCTGACCGTACGCATCGCCCTGGCCGGCATTCCGCTGAGCAACGGTCGGTTCGGTAACGTCGACCGCAACGCCACCGCGAAGATCGGCTCGGCCTTCGAGATGAAGGTGACCAACTCGGACAAGCGGATGCGGGTGTACGAGGACGGGCAGCTGATCAAGACGTTGCCGGTCAGCCTGGGCAAGAAGAAGACCCCCTCGTCCAGCGGCACCCTGGTGGTGATGGAGAAGAAGGAAGCGACAGTCTTCGACACGATGGACGACCCGGATCCGGAGAATCGGTACGTCACGGACATCGAGTTCGCCCAGCGACTCACCTGGGGCGGCGAGTACATCCATGCGGCACCCTGGTCGGAGCACGTCCAGGGGCGGCAGAATGTCTCCCACGGCTGCGTCAACGTCTCGATGGCGAACGCCCGCTGGCTCTTCCAACGTACGAAGATCGGCGATCCGATCACCATCACCGGCACCGAACGTAAGCTGGCGGCCGGCAATGGTTGGACCGCGTGGAACCTGAGCTGGTCGGAGTTCGTCAAGGGCAGTGCGCTGCCAGTTCCGGACGGTGGCGCCGGTCCGGCCGTCTGACCGGACTAAATATGTCACTATCCGGATATCCCGCTCCACGTGTTTCGGTTCACTTGTCGCAACGGGTACGTGAACTGGCGCGTCAGTGATGTGGACGGGAAGCGGACCACGACTGTGAGGACACCATGCGGATTCGCGACCAGCGCAACCGGAGGCGGGGGGTGCTCGTCGCGGGCCTGCTCGCCGTGACGTTGGCACTGACCTCCGCCTGCACCGGCGGTAAGGATGGCGGCAAGGGGCCGGGGTGGCAGGACGGGGCCGATCAGCCGGCCGCGAAGGCGTCGGTGAGCATCAGCGAGCCGGCCGCGGATGCCACGGACGTGCCGGCGTCGGCGGCGATCGCCTTCGCCGCCGAGCAGGCCGAGGACGTCACTGTCGAGTTGACCGACGCAGAGGGTGAGGCGATCGAGGGCGACCTCGCCACCGACGGCCGCAGTTGGCTGCCGTCGAAGGCGTTGACCTACGGCGCCTCGTACACCGCCACCGTCACCGCGACCGGCGACGACGACCTGCCGGCAACCGCGACCAGCGCCTTCACCGTGATGGAGGAGCCGGAGAAGCAGGTACGGATCAGTAGTTTCCTCGGCGACGACCAGACGGTCGGGGTGGCCATGCCACTGATCATGAAATTCGGTCGGGAGATTCCGGAGGAGTACCGCGCCGACCTGCAGCGCCGGATGACGGTGACCTCGGAGCCGGCCCAGGAGGGCAGCTGGCACTGGGTCAGCCCCACCGAGATCCGGTACCGGCCGAAGGAGTTCTGGCAGGCCGGCAGCAAGGTGTCGTACCGGGTGCAGGCCGGCGGGCTGCCGTTGGGCGACGGTTGGTACGGCCGGACCGACCTGACCGTCGACATCGCCATCGGCCCGAAGCTGCTGATGACGGTGGACAACCGCACCAAGCGGATGACCGTCACCAAGAACGGCAAGAAGATCAAGACGATCCCGGTGAGCCTGGGCAAGAAGAGCACCCCGTCCTCCAGCGGCACCATGGTGGTGATAGAGAAGCTGCGAAAGACGGTCTTCGACACGTACGACGAGCTGGGCCCCGATGAGGGGTACCGGACGAAGATCGACTACGCGCAGCGGCTCACCTGGGGTGGCGAGTTCATCCACGCGGCACCGTGGTCGGAGGGGCAGCAGGGGACGACGAACGTCTCGCACGGCTGCGTGAACGTCTCGATGGCCAACGGCGCGTGGCTGTTCAAGAACACCAAGGTCGGTGACCCGATCGTCGTCAAGGGCACGGAGCGCAAGCTCCAGCTCGGCAACGGCTGGACCGACTGGAACATGAGCTGGGAGGAGTACGTCAAGGGCAGCGCCCTGCCGTACGAGCCGACGGAGCCCGGAACGACCGACCCGGACGCCACGTCGAGCGAGGTCCCAACCGCCTGAGCACCCACGCGACGGCGGCCTCTGCGAGCTGGGTGGCCACTCCGCGGCTACCCCCAGCACTCCCCTACAAAGGATCGGGCCCCCTCCGTGGAGGGGGCCCGATCTATGGGGTGACTGATGGGAATTGAACCCACGACAACCGGGACCACAACCCGGTGCTCTGCCAACTGAGCTACAGCCACCATGCCGCCGCGCCCGGTCGATCGCCCGGGCGGGTGCGGTGAAATCATACCCCCACCCCGGCCGACCACGTCCAGCGGGTTGCCGCCGGGATGGGGCCAGTCCGCGACCGGCAAGCCGCAGGGCAGGCCGGGGGCGGTCAAAGTTCGCCAGCGATCGCCTTGGCGCTCTCCACGTCGGGTCCGGGCAGGGGTACGAAGATGGTGCGCCGGTAGTACTCCAGCTCGCGGATGCTCTCCCGGATGTCGGCCAGGGCCCGGTGCGCCAGGCCCTTCTGCGGCTGACCGAAGTACACCCGGGGGTACCAGCGGCGGCACAGCTCCTTGATCGAGGAGACGTCGATCATGCGGTAGTGCAGGTGGGCGTCGAGGCGGGGCATGTCCCGGGCGATGAAGCCCCGGTCGGTGGCGATCGAGTTGCCGCAGAGCGGGGCGGTACGCGGATCCTTGACGTGGCGGGTGACGTAGTCGAGCACCCGGTCCTCCGCCTCGGCCAGGGTGACGGTGGAGCGGCGTACCTCGTCGGTCAGGCCCGACTTGCCGTGCATCGTCCGGACGATCTCGGGCATAGCGTTCAGCGCGGCGTCGTCAGCGTGGATCACCACGTCGACGCCGTCACCGAGCACGTTGAGATCGGGATCGGTGACCAGCGCGGCGACTTCGATGAGTTTGTCACCGCCGAGGTCCAGCCCGGTCATCTCACAGTCGATCCAGACGAGAAGATCAGCCACCGGGACAGCCTACGCGCAGCCCAAGTCTCGTGGCTTCGCGCCGCCACAGTCACCGACCGCTAGGGTCTTCCCCGTGCCCGCCGAACCCGCCACACCACCCAGCGTCGATCTGGACGACCCGGGCAGCCGTACGGCCCGCCGGGTCGTGGGAGCGCTGGCGCTGGCGGCGGTGCTCCCGGCTCTCTACCTACCGGGACGCACCCACAACTTCTTCGACCTGAAGATCTACATGGCGGCCATGGACTGGTGGGCCGCCGGCAACCCACTCTACGACTACGTGCAGCCGGACCGGGTGCAGGGGGAGTTGTACTTCACCTATCCGCCCTTCGCCGCTCTGTTCCTGCTGCCGTTCTCCTGGTTGAAGCTGGGCGCCACGGTGGCGATCTTCACCGGGCTGACCCTGCTCGGCGTGGTGGTCACCACCAGGTGGCTGCTCGACCCGGTGATCCGTCGCCACCGCCTGCCCCACCTGTTCACCCTCGTGGTGGGCGTGCTGATCGTGCTCGGCGTGGAGAGCACCCGGGAGACGATCACCTTCGGGCAGATCAACATGCTGCTGGTGGTGCTGATCCTCGCCGACCTGCTGTTCGCCGTACCCCGCGACAGCCGCTGGGCCGGGGTGGGGGTCGGGTTGGCGGCGGCGCTCAAGCTGTTTCCGGCCATCTTCGTGATCTACCTGTTGGCCATCCGGCGATGGCGGGCGGCGGTGGTGGCCGGGGTGACCGCGTCCGGGGCGACCCTGCTCGCCGCGGCGGTCGCGCCCGGTGACTCGTGGCGGTTCTGGACGCACGAGCTGTGGGCGACCGACCGGGTCGGCCGCACCGACTACACCGGCAACCAGTCACTGTTCGGTGTGCTGAGCCGGCTCACCGCCCCGGAGGAGCCGAGCCGGCTGGTCTGGCTGCTTCTGGTCGCGGTGGTCTCCGGGTACGGGCTGTGGCGGGCGGTACGGGCGTCGCAGGCCGGAGACGCGCTGACCGGCCTGACGCTGACCGGCCTGGTGGCGGCGCTGGTCAGCCCGATCACCTGGACGCATCACATCTACTGGTTCATCCCGGCGATGGTGATCCTGGCCGACGCGGCGCTGGGCACCGATCCGCGCACCGTCGCCGGGGCACGCCGACGCCGCCGGCTGCTGAGTCTCGCCGTCGCCGTCACCGCGATCATCGTGTACGGGGTGGTGTCCTTCTACGACTGGGGTATCACGCCGTCGCCCACCGGCAGCCCGTGGGAGTTCCTGCTCCGCAACGGGTACGTGTGGCTCTGCCTCGTACTGCTGGTCGTCCTGCCGGTGCGTCCCGGTACCCGCGTCCCGGGCCGACAGCACGCAAAGTCGGACACTCTTCCCGAGGCACCCATTCATCGGTAATCTGGTCCCAGGGTTACCAAAACCCCACGGACACCGATATCCCCCGGTGAAGGGCGGCCCTCCGCGTCGGCAGCACGGAGGGCCGCCCACCCGCGTCTTCGCCGATCATGCAGTTAAGGTCGTTGATACGCCCTTTTCCTGCCCTCTTGTCCCTGCCACAACTGCATGATCCACGCGGCGGGTGGGTGGGTCAGGTGGGTGGGGTGGGTGGGGCGGGTGGGCGGAGGGGGCGGTGCGGGGTAGCCGGGTCGGGAAGTTCGGCGAGGGTGGCGGGGCGCGGGACGGGGCCGATCGCGGGACGGCTCGTGGTGGCGGGCACCGTGGCGGCGACCGGGACGAGTTGACGCTCGGGCAGCCTGCGGGGACCGGGCGGCACCGGAGCTCCCAGGCCGGCGAGCGAGCCGATCCCGAGTCGTCCGGCAAGCACCGGCACCTGGTCGGGCTCGACCACGATGACAACCTCGCGCGGGCGCACCGGCCGCAGCAGCACCAATCCGGCGAGGATCACCAGCAGCGTCCCACCGGTGAGTGAGCCCCAGGTGGCCGGGGCGATCCAGCCGGCCCGCAGTTCCGCACGCAGGTCGAGGGTCACCCCCGCCCCACCGTCGGGTCGCATCAGCACCAGACTCAGTCGCTGCCCGGCCAGGTCGTCGGGGTTCCATTCGAGCACGCCGTGGTCGGCGCGTACCCAGAAAGTCTGTGCGGCGGGTGCGGCCGGGACGGTGGGCGGCGTCCCCGCCGCCGGGGTCACCTGCGCCAGCCGGACCGGCAGCGGCCCCCGGGCCAGCGACATCCGGAGCACCGCGGCGTGCGGCGCGCCGGCCAGCCAACGCTGCGCCTCCTCGGCCGGGGCCAGACCGACGAACGCCGGCCCGTCGGGAGTACGCGCGTCCAGCCGCAGCCGGGCCTGCCCGCCCCGGGCGAACGGCACCTCCTGCCGGATGAGCGCGTCGAGATCGGTCACCACCACCGCGTGCCCCGGAGTCTGCACGGTCTCGAACCGGGCGGTGAATGCCCCGTCGGGGCCGGCGTGACCGGTCAGCAGACCAAGCGCGGCCGCGCCGAGCAGCGCGGCAGTGCCGACGGTCAGCAGCAGCATTCCGGTAAGCGTCCACACGAAACGCATGCGCCCTGTTCCCCTCTGTAGCCAGACACCCGGCCGACCTTACCTACGCCGACCCGCCAATCAGCGGATATCCACGGCACGGACGCCGAAAGCGCACAGGCCCGCCGGGATCACCCGGCGGGCCTGTGGCTGCGGTGACGCTCAGGAGGTCGGAGTGGCCGCCTCGTCGCCCGGCACCGCGCCGCTGGAACGCCGGGTACGGGCGAAGGCCAACCCGCCGAGCACCAGCCCACCGAGGCCGGCGAGCAGCCCGGCGACACCGAGGCCCACCGCCAGGCCGTTGCCGTCCTCGTCGTCGCTGCCGTCAGACGGTGCCGCAGCGGGCGCATCGGTCGGTGCGTCCGTCGGCGTGTCGGCGCCGGCAGCGGTGAGGGTGAGCACCGGCGCCGGGGCGGCCGGCTCCTCGCCACCGGGCTGCTGCG
The DNA here is from genome assembly GCF_057196645.1 of Micromonospora sp. ATLC16. Classification (NCBI taxonomy): domain Bacteria; kingdom Bacillati; phylum Actinomycetota; class Actinomycetes; order Micromonosporales; family Micromonosporaceae; genus Micromonospora; species Micromonospora sp. ATLC16. The sequence continues at coordinate 29,613 of NZ_JBXUOW010000046.1, read as the reverse complement.
GCTCGTCGATCCAGCGCACCACCGCACCGTCGGAGTAGGTCTGCAACGCCTTGAACACCATCTGGTCGATCTCGGGCAGCGGGCCCATGGAGACCGGGAACTCCTGGAAGGTGCCCGGGGCGACGGCGGCTCCCTCGCCGGCCGTCCAGGTGATCTTCGACACCACCTCGGTGATCTCGCTGCCGTGCATCTGCACCGGCGGATCGACCTTCCGTTTCTCCACGGCCACCGTCCAGCCGGGCACCGGCATGGTCGACACCGAGCCGAGCGGCGCGTTCTCCGGCAGGAAGACCTCCAGCTTGGTGGTCGACGCGGTGTCGCTCTCGTTCGGTACCCGGAACGCCAGCCGGCCGTAGCCGCCCTGGGTTGCCTCGCGCGGGTCGACCGTGACATGCGCGGAGGCCGGGGCCACGAAACCGAACACGGCCGTGGCGACGGCGCCGAGCGTCAGGGTGGCAGCGGTGGCGGCGAAACGCCGGTGACGGAGCATCGATGGAACCTCTCTATCGGACGGGCACGGTGGCGGTCACCGTGGCCTGGTCGATCTCGGTGGTACGGGCGGTGACCAGCAGCTCCCACTCGCCTGCCGCCGGCAGGCTGATCTCGCCGGTGGCGTGGTTGTCGGTGAGCGGCAGCAGGGGCACCTGGATCGGCTCGATCCCGGCCGAAGGCAGGGCCACGGTGACCTGCCACTCGACGACCGGCAGGGGCTGGTTCTCCAGCGTGTACGCGTACAGGTGCACCGAGTTGTTGCCCCGGCGGGCCGGCGACACCTCGATCTGCATGGAGTAGAGCGAGCTGGTCGCCGTGGTGCTGAAGTATCCGCTGTCGGCGGCGGACACGTCCGTCGCCACGCTGCGGGCGGGGGTCGTCTGGACCAGGGTCGCCGACACCCCCAGCACGACCGCGGTGATCGTCAGCTCGGCCCAGATCGCCCGGCGTACCGGGGCCGGTCGGCTGGCCGCGACCCGGGTGCGCACCAGGTGCCGGGAGTAGGCGGCCACCGCGATGACGAGTACGAAGAGCCCGATCTTGGCCAGCACCAGGCGGCCGTACGTGGTGTTCACCAGGGCCGCCGGGGTGGCCACCTCGATCAGGGCCTGAACGGTGCCGGCGAGCAGCAGCGCGGAGACCGCCAGGGCCGCCCACCGTGACCAGATCGGCAGGATCGCCCCCAGTTCCCGCTCGTCGGCGCGGGGCAGCAGGAACACGGCGAGCATCACCAGCCCACCCAGCCAGACGGCCATGCCTCCCAGGTGCACCGCGTCCACGAGCACCGACACCGCCGGAGCGGGCGAGGCTGCCGGGTGTCCGGCCATCGGCCAGGTGAGCAGCGCGCCCACGGCGAGCACACCGAGGATCACCAGGTCCGTCCGGCCGACCGAACCGGCCAGCAACGGCCGGAGCAGCAGCGTCACCGCAGTCAGCAGACCGAGGCGGATCAGGTGGGCGGCGCCGAAGGCGCTGCCGAGCACCAGGCTCAGCCCGTCCGCGGTGATGTCGAACACTCCACCACCGTTGGTGTACGGCACCTGGAGCAGGACCGCCGCCACCGTGGCCGACGCCACCAGCCCGAGGCCGGTCCAGGCCAGCCGGGCCGGCCCGCCTCGGGACAGCCGGCGCGGCCAGAGCAGGGCGAGCACCAGCGCCGGCCCGATGGTCAGCAGCAGTCCCGCGTAGCCGATGAACTTGGCGACCTTCACGGCGGTGCCGACCACCGGGTTGGCCTGGCCGTCGTCGCCGCTGTCCACCGGCGGCTCGGAGGGTGCCCCCACGGAGTAGGTGAACGCGCCGGAGACCGGGTGGCTGTCCGCGGAGATGACCCGGTAGGTGACCAGGTAGGTGCCGTTACCGCGACCGGTGTCGACGGGGATGTTGACCACACTGCCGGCGAACGTGGGCTCGCCCTGATCGGCACGGGACCCGTCCGGCGCGATCACCCGGATCCGGTCCGGCACCTTGCGTACCGTCTCGCTGAAGGTGAGCACCACCTCGGCCGGCGCCGCGGGCACCACGGCCGAGGCGGCCGGGCTGCTGCTGGAGAGCACGGCGTGGGCACTGGCCGGGCTGGCGGGAACGAGCAGCAACGCCACGACGGCGGTCAACAGGCCGGCGGTGGCGGCCAGCCGGGCGAACCGGCGGCGATGGGCGGCAATCATGCCGCCCATGGTCGCCGACGACAACCGTTCCAGGCGAGCCCGACCCATCCATAGATCACGCTTTCCCATGACCGGGCGCGGGCGCGCGGGCACCGGACCGGACGTCATAGGCGCATAGTCGGTCACAACGCCGAAAAAGTTCCCGGAGTGGCGCATTCCATGGAAGGGCCGAAGGTCCCTGCCGTTCGCCGTGCCGCCGCGTAACCTGGATTGTCGTGATCCCCGCCCCGCGCGACACCCCCGCCACCGCCGTCACCGGCACCGCCGGCCCGGACCGCGCCGACGGGCGACCCCCGCGAACGTCGCAGCACGGGGAGCCGGACCCGACCGACGACCCGGCCACCCGGTGGGCGCTGGCCGCCCGGGACGGCGACCCGGTCGCCCAGGCCGCCTTCGTACGCGCCACCCAGGCCGAGGTGTGGCGCTTCGCCGCAGCGCTGATCGATCCGGACAGCGCCGACGATCTCACCCAGGAGACGTACCTGCGGGCGTTCCGCGCGCTGCCCGCCTTCGCCGGCCGGTCCAGCGCGCGCACCTGGCTGCTCGGCATCGCCCGCCGGACCTGCGCCGACCACCTGCGCACCGTGGTACGGCGGCGGCGACTCGATCAACGGCTCACCGCGCAGGCGCAGACCGACGTGCCGCACCCCGACCCGGCCGGTCAGCTCGGCGCGAGCGACCTGGTCCGCCGGCTGGCCGCCGAGCGGCGCGGGGCATTCGTGCTTACCCAGTTGCTCGGCCTGTCGTACGCCGAGGCCGCGGCGGTGGAGGGAGTGCCGGTCGGCACCATCCGCTCCCGGGTGGCCCGAGCCCGGGCCGAGCTGGTCGACGCGGTCGGCGAGGCGCTGGCCGGATGAACCGCAACCTGCGCACCTGGCGCCCCTGGCTCGGTCTCGCCGTCCGGCTCGGCCTGGCCATCGTGTGGCTGTGGGCAGGCTGGTCGAAGGTCGGCGACCTGGCCGCCTCCGGTCGCGCGGTGAACGCCTACCAGGTGCTGCCGTACGACGTGGCGATGGTGGTCGGCGCGACACTGCCCCTCGTCGAGCTGGCCTTGGCCCTGCTGCTGCTGATCGGGCTGGCCACCCGGCTGACCGCCGGAGTCTCCGCGGCCCTGCTGCTGGTCTTCATCGCGGGCATCGCCTCGGCCTGGTCGCGGGGACTCGCCATCGACTGCGGCTGTTTCGGGGTGGGCGGCGAGCTGCCGGCCGGGGAGAGCCCCAGCTACCTCCCGGAGATCCTCCGGGACATCGGCTTCCTGGCGTTGGCCGGGTTCCTGCTGATCTGGCCCCGTACCGCCGTCTCCGCTGACGGCGCGCTGACGGGCGAAACGGTGGAGGACGACAATGAGTAGTCGCAAGGGACGCAAGGACGCGGCCCGGGTGGTCCGGGAGCAGATGGCCCAGGAGCGACGCCGCAAGCGCACCCTGTGGATCTCCCTGAGCGCGGTGCTGGTGCTGGTCATCGCCGGCCTGATCGGCTGGGGCGTCTGGTCCAGTCAGGAGTCCGACGAGTTCACTGCGCCGCCGGGCGCCAACGACACGGGCACCGGCATCGTGGTCGGATCCGGGCCGGTGACCGTCGACATCTACGAGGACTACCTCTGCCCGGCCTGTAAGCAGTTCGAGCAGACCAGCGGCGCCACCATCAAGCAGTTGATCGCCGACAGCAAGGTGCGGGTGGTGTATCACCCGGTGGCCTACCTCAACCGTTACTCCAGCACCGAGTACTCGACCCGGTCCTCGGCCGCGTCCGGCTGCGCCGCCGAGGGCGGCAAGTTCACCGAGTTCAGCAAGGCGCTGTTCGAGCGGCAGCCCCCGGAGGGCGGCGCCGGCCTCAGCAACGACGAGTTGATCGACATCGGGGTCGAGGTGGGACTGGACCGCGACGCATTCGGCAGCTGCGTCCGGGACGGCAAGTACCAGCCGTGGACGGAGCACGTCACCGCCGAGGCCAGCCGGGCCGACGTCTCCGGCACGCCGACCATCCTGGTCGACGGGGAGCCGGTGCGGGAGTGGACGCCGGAGAACATCACCGCAGCGGTGGAGGCGGCCGGCCGGTGACCCTGCTCACCCGGGCCGGGCTGCTGCTCGCCGCCACGGTCACCGCGGTCCTCGCGACCGCCGCCCCCGCCCTGGCCCACGGGGCGGACGCGCCGAACGGGACGGACTACCGGGTGACCGTCACCGACGCGGGCCGCCCGGACCTGCGGGTACGGGTCATCGAGGCGGGTGCCCGGCTGGAACTGACCAACACCGGCGACACGCCGGTCGAGGTGATCGGCTACTCGGGTGAGCCGTACGTGCGGGTCGGTCCGGACGGCGTCTACGAGAACGCCCGCTCGCCCGCGACGTACCTGAACCGCACCATCGTCGGTGACACCGCCCTGCCAGCCGAGGCCGACCCGGCCGCCGAGCCGCGCTGGCATCGCGTCGACGGCGGGACCACGGCCCGCTGGCACGACCAGCGGGCCCTGTGGCGCGAGGCGGAACCGCCCGCCCAGGTCCGCGCCGCGCCCGACCGCGAGCACCGGGTACGCGACTGGGTGGTACCGCTGCGCGGCGCGGACGGACCGCTGGAGATCCGCGGCACCCTGGACTGGGTGCCGCCGCCGGACGCGTACACCTGGTGGGTGGTGGCCGTGGTCGGCGCGCTGGCGGTCGGCGCGCTCGGGGTGCTGCCGGCGGCCTCCCACCCCGGCCGGCGGGCGCTGATCGCTCTCGGCGGGCTGCTGATCGTCGGTGGGGCCGCGGCGGTCGCGCTCGCCCTCGGGCGGGCGCTGGACGCCGGGGCACAGGGGTTGGGTGGCGTGCTGGCCGGCCTGCTGACCGGTCCGGTGTGGACCCTGCTGACCGGCCTGGCGGCGATCGCCGCCGGGGCGCGGGCGATGACCGGCGGCGGCCACGCGACGGCCGGCCCCGGTGAGCCGACACCGCACTCGCACGTCGATTTCCTGATCGCGCTCACCGGGGCATGCCTGGCGTTGTTCGCCGGGGTGACGAACATCGCCGGGTTCGCCCGGGCGGTGCTGCCGGTGCCGTGGCCGCCCACTGTCGCCCGGGTGCTTGTCGTCCTCGTGCTGGCAGGGGGTGCCGGTGCGCTGACCGCCACGTTGCTGCGCCTGCACGCCGCCGGCCGCCACGCGACGGCCGCTACTCGCTGATCGGCGTGCGCCCCGGCGCGGGACGGAACGGGTAGGGCAGTTCGAGCCGGTGCCGGGCGAGCAGATCCTCGTCGTCCAGCAGGACGGAGGTCGGCCCGTCGGCCACGATCCGCCCACCGTCGAGGATGACCGAGCGGTCGCAGAGTTCGTACGCGTACGGCAGGTCGTGGGTGACCATCAGCAGGGTCACCGGCAGGGTGCGCAGGATGCCGGCCAGCTCCCGCCGCGCCGCCGGGTCGAGGTTGGACGACGGCTCGTCGAGCACCAGGATCTCCGGCCGCATCGCCAGCACCGTAGCCACCGCCACCCGACGGCGCTGCCCGAAGGAGAGATGGTGCGGGGTCCGGTCGCGGTGCTCGGACATGCCCACCGCGGCCAGCGCCTCCTCCACCCGGGAGGCCAGCTCCGGCCCACGCAGCCCGAGGTTGGCCGGCCCGAACGCCACGTCCTCGCCGACGGTGGGCAGAAAGAGCTGGTCGTCCGGGTCCTGGAAGACGATACCCACCCGGCGGCGGATCTCCGCCAGCGTCGCCCGGTCCGGCCCGATTGTCAGCCCACCGACCGCGATCTGGCCGTCGGTGGGCGTCAGGATGCCGTTGAGGTGCAGCACCAGCGTGGTCTTGCCGGCGCCGTTGGGGCCGAGCAGCGCGATCCGCTCACCGCGCGCCACCGTCAGGTCGACGCCGTCCAGCGCGACGTGGCCGTCGGGGTAGGCGTACCGGACACCACGGACGTCCAGGCTGGGCGGAGTGAGCTGCACGCTTCGATCATGTCAGGACGGCGGCCGTGGCGGCGACGGTGCCCGCCAGGACCGGTACGGTGGCCGCGATCAGCCACTGCCCGGTGGTCGCCGCTGCCGTGCCCTGCCACACCGCCGGCATCCGGCCGGTGTAGCCGCGCGACAGCATCGCCAGGTAGACCCGCTCGCCGCGCTCGAAGGCACGCAGGAACAGCGCCCCGATGCCGGCGGCGAAGCCGCGCAGCTGCCACACGAAGCGCGGGTCGTCGCCCCGGGAGATCCGGGCGACACGCATCCGCCGTGCCTCGCCGACCAGCACGTCGAGGTAGCGCAGCATGAAGGTGGCGATCTGGGTGAGGATCTGCGGGCAGCGCAGCCGGTCCAGCCCCACGATCAGGTCACGGGTGCTGGTGGTCGCCGCCAGCAGCAGCGACGCCCACACCCCGAGGGTGCCCTTGGCGATGATGTTCCACGCGCCGTAGAGACCGTCGACCGACAGGTGCAGCCCGGCCACGTCCACCCGCTCGCCCGCGCCGAGGAACGGCAGGGCGAAGGCGAAGAGCACGAACGGCAGCTCGATCGTCGAGCGCAGGAGCAGCCAGCGGGCGTTCACCCGGGCCAGCGCCGCGACGGTCGCGATCAGCAGGGCGTACGCGCCGAAGGCCCAGAGCGCCTCGCGGGGGGTGGCGACCACGGCGATGGTGAACGCCACCATCGCCGCGATCTTGACCTCCGGTGGTAGCCGGTGCACCGGCGAGTCGGACGCCCGGTACAGCACGTCGGCGTGCCCGGCCCCCACCTCTGCTACCCGCCGCTCGTGGTGGCCGGGTCGGTGCGCTCCGCCCCGGTCGCGTTCTCCGCCGCCGGCTCCCGGCGGCGGACCAGCCAGAAGGCGCCCCCGGCCACGGCGAAGGTGAGCAGTACGCCAAGCACGCCGGAGAGCCCGGTGGAGAGGAAGTCGTTGTCCAGGCCGGCGATGCCGTAGTCGGCAAGCGGCCCGCCGATCTCGTGCTCCCGCTCCTGCTGCGCCGGGCAACTGCCGCCGGCGATCTCGTCGTCGGCGTCGAAGGCGCAGCCCTCCCGCAGTGAGGAGTCCAGCCCGTCCGGATGCGACGAGGCGAAGTTGCTGACCACGCCGGCCAGCAGCAGGGCGACGATGAGCCCACCGACGAGGAAACTCCACTTTTTCACCGGACACCTCCGACGGTCGGGACGGTCACCGGCGCGGCCGGCTTCAGGGCGCGCAGCGCGTACACCAGGTCGGGGCGGACCTTCGCCACGGTGACCACGGTGGTCGCCGTGATCAGCCCCTCGCCGATGCCGATGAACAGGTGGGACACGGCCATGGTGCCGGCCAGGCCGGCCAGGTTGCCGCCGAGGTCGGTGGTGCCGCCGAGCTGGTACTGCAACACGAAGCCCATCGCCGCGACGACCACGCTGGCCAGCGCGGAGACGAAGGCGGTGACCGCCAACCCGGCCGGGGTGCGCGGCAGCACCCGGAGCAGCAGCGCGATCAGCAGATACGCCACGGCGATGCCGACGACGGCCATGTTGGTGATGTTGAGCCCGAGCATGGCCACGCCGCCGTCACCGAAGACGAGAGCCTGCACCACCAGCACCACCGCCACGCAGAGCGCGCCGACCCAGGGCCCGACCAGCATGGCGGCGAGCGCACCGCCGAGCAGGTGGCCACTGACCCCGGCGGAGAAAATCGGGAAGTTGAGCATCTGCACGGCGAAGATGAACGCGGCGACCAGGCCGGCCATCGGCGCCAGCCGGTCGTCCAGGTCCTGCCGGCCACGCATGACGCAGTACGCCATCGCCGCCACCGCGATCACCGCGAAGACCGCGGCGACCGGACCGTTGATGATGCCGTTGGAGATGTGCATCGCCAGGATTTCCACGTGACCTCCCACCTGCCGGCAGACCCCTGTCCACCGGCCGAGATGAGCGTATTTCCCGCACCGCACTGTTGCCAATAGCTGGCAACAGTGCGGTACGCCTCGCTTCGTGGCGTGCCGGCCGGGCCGGGGCCACGCGACGGTAGGGTCGTGCCATGACCGCACCCACCCGCCTCTCCCCCGGCGACCCCGCGCCCGGGTTCAGCCTGCCCACCGACACCGGTGGGCAGCTCGCCCTGGCCGACCTGCGCGGTCGCAAGGTCATCCTGTACGCCTACCCCGCCGCGATGACGCCCGGCTGCACCAAGCAGGCCTGCGACTTCCGCGACTCGTTGGCCTCGTTGCAGGCCGCCGGATACGAGGTGGTGGGCATCTCACCGGACAAGCCGGAAAAGCTGGCGAAGTTCCGCGAGCACGACGCGATCACCTTTCCGCTGGTCGCGGACACCGACAAGACAGTGCTGACCGCCTACGGCGCGTACGGCGAGAAGCAGCTGTACGGCCGCACCGTCACCGGCGTGATCCGCTCCACCTTCGTCCTCGATGAGGAGGGCCGTATCGAACGGGCGCTCTACAACGTCAAGGCCACCGGCCACGTCGCCAAGCTGCGCCGCGACCTCGGCCTGGACTGAATTGGCGTACCGGTCGGCGCGACTCACGTCGGGCCGGTGGTGACACAGGAGCGACGGACGGACCGGATACCGTTCTGCTCCTCCCCGAGGGAGGGCCGGGCTCGACACGGCCAGGTGTCGCTCTAGAATCACTCAGGCCGGCGGGAGTGGCGGAATCGGCAGACGCGATAGGTTTAGGTCCTATTGTCCGAAAGGATGTGGGGGTTCAAGTCCCCCCTCCCGCACCACTGGACGCTCCCCACAAGAGGGATCGAAGGCGCTGTCGGGCTCGTCACCATCGGGGGCGGTTCGGACGACCGGCGGGTCAGGATGAGCGGCGTGAGCCTGGCCGACCGGCAGGATCAACACACCAGCGGCTGCTCGGCCTCCGGCGGGGCCGGGGCGGGCTGTGGGGCGTCTTCGTCGCCGGTCCACTCACCGCCGGCGACTTCGGCGGGCCAGCCGGTTGAAGCTGCGGCAGCCGGCGCAGGCCCGCCGGTCGCAGCGTCAGCCGCAGGCGGGCGAGGGCGCGACGAGCGGCGCGGCAGCGAACGCGTCAATCGCGGTCGGCCCGACCGACGCGGTCGCGTCGATCGTCACCGCGACCGACGGAGTCGGCCGGGCCGAGGCACGCGTCGACGCGCTGGCGGACGGTTTCAGCCGCGCCGACGGCGTTGCGGTGGCCGCGACCGACCCGCGTGAGCTGCCTCCGTACATCCGGACGGAGCTGCGCTGCACCTTCCCCGGCGCCAGCCGGATGCCCGTGGCGGTGACCCGGTGCCCCCGGGTGTCGGTGACCCGGATCTGGTACGGCCCGGGCCCGGCACCGGAGTCGATCAGCCAGTAGTTGTAGCTCTCCCGAGCGGCCGCCCGCCACTGGCCCGAGCTGCCCTGCCGCACCTCGACCGAGCGCAGCGGGTTGCCGTGGCCAGCCACCAGCACCGCGAACCACCACTGCGACGCGAAGGTGGCCTTTCCCTTGTAGACGGTGCCGGCGGCGGGCGGGGCGAGCAGCGCGCCAACGGCCGGGAGCGCGGCAACCGGACGGGCCGGTGCGGCGCAGGCCGGCGCGGCGCCGGAACGCAGGGCGAGGCTGAGCCCGACGACAGTGGCGAGAGTGGCCACCGCCCCGCCGGCCAGCCAACGACGCAGCGCGGGACGCTGGGTCGTCGACTGGTCGACGGGGCCGTCGATTCCGTCGGTCACGTGCAGACATGCTGCCGGAGATTCGACCGCACGGACAAGCGAGCTAAGCGAAAGCTAAGGCGAGATCCATCTCGGCTGGGCGGTGGCCCAGCGGCAAGAGCTGTCCGTCGGTCGTCGCCGAGCCTGGTCAGTCGGCCAGTTCCACCGGGTCGCCGAGCTGCACCCGACCCGTCTCCAGCGGCACCAGGTTGAGTCCGAACAGGAGCTTCCGATCGACGTTGCGGTGTCGGGCGAGGGTCCGCAACGGCTCCCGCCCGCGTACCCCGGTCTCCTGGTCGGTGGTGACGACCAGGCAGCGGGCCGACAGCTCGGCGGCACGGAAGCGGACGGACCCGATTCGCAGCCCGCGCCCGACCCACTCGTCCTCCGCCCACGCGGGGGCACCGTCGACCACCAGGTTCGGCCGGAAGCGGGTCATCGGCACCGGCTGCGCACCACCCGCGACGAGCCAGTCGCCGAGCGCCGCCAGCGACGCCGTGCTGGTCAGCAGCACCGGGTACGCGTCGGCGAAGCTGACCTGGTCACCGGGGTCGTACTTCCGGTCGCCGCGGGGTATGTGCCGGGTCGGTCGGGCCAGTCGGACCAGCCGGACCGGCCGGTCGAGCACCGCACCGAACCAGGCGTCGGCGGCCGGGCCGGCGGGCAGGGCGTCGACCCGGAGCACCCGCCGCCGGAACGTGCGCACCGGCACCGGCGAGACGTCGGCCGGGTCGGGCACCACCAGGTCCGGATGGCCGTCGGCGCGCAGCAGCAGCCCGTCGGGGCCGGGGCTGGCGTGCACCCGGACCAGCGACGTGGCCTCGCGCTGGGTGACGCCGACCCCCTCGGCGTCGACAAGCATCCAGCGTCGGTCGCCGTCCAGCCCCCACGGTCGTACGTCGGCCGCATCGTGGACGACGCCACGGCAACCCTTGACCGGATAGGTGGTGATCCCGCTCAGCCGCACCTGGTTACCATGCCACTGGTGCTCGCCTCGACGGGAACAGGGGCCCACGGCCGAAACACGAATTCAGTAGCATCTCCGCCATGTCGAGTGGAGAGCAGGCGGGGACCATCTCCCCGGAGCAGAACCTGCCGACGGGGGACAACGACGGTTCGGAGAAGACCGGCGGGCCGGCAGGAAAGCGGCGCCGCCGGTGGCTGCTCGTCACGCTGATCGTGCTGCTGGTGGTGTCGCTGCTCGGCGTGGGTGCCGTGGTGGCGAGCGGCATCTATCTCAAGTCCGTCGAGGCCGACATCGAGCGGGTCGAGGCGTTCGACGACGTACCGGAGGAGACCCGCCCCGAGGTCGTGGCGACCGACGCGGTGAACATCCTGGTGCTGGGCAGCGATTCCCGCGACCCGGAGAACACCGGTGGCTCCCGAGCTGACACGATCATCCTGGCGCATCTACCCAAGGATCGATCCAGCGCGCAGCTCATCTCCATTCCCCGGGACACTTGGGTCGCCGTGCCCCGGTCGAAGGAGGGCCGCGGTGGTCGCGATGCGAAGATCAACGCCGCCTACGCCTGGGGTGGCGTGCCGTTGATGGTGCAGACCGTGGAGCAGTTCACCAGGGTCCGCGTCGACCACGTGGCGATGGTCGACTTCGCCGGATTCAAGGAGATCATCGACGCTCTCGGCGGTATCGAGATCGACTCGGAGAAGCAGTTCAGCTCCATCCACCCGCCGTTCCGCACCTTCCGGAAGGGGACGCAGCGGATGGATGGCGCGACGGCTCTCGACTACGCGCGCCAGCGCAAGCAATTTCCGGACGGCGACTTCGCTCGTATCCGGCATCAGCAGCAGGCGATCAGAGCCATCATGGAGAAGGCGACCTCAGGTGGCATCCTCACCAACCCGGTGAAGCTCAACTCGTTCATCCAAGCCACCTCGGACAGCCTGTCTGTCGACCGAGAACTGTCCCTGTTAGACATGGCAACCGAGAACCGCAACCTCCGCAACGGGAACCTGTTCTTCCTGACCACCCCGACGAAGGGCACCGGCCGGGTCGGCTCAGAAAGCGTTGTCTTCCCCGACGCAGAGAGGTCCCGCGCCCTTTACGAGGCGGTCCGTGACGACTCGGCCCAGGACATCATCGCCCGCGCCGATCGGAAGTGACCGTCGCCCGGCACCCTGTGGTCGCTGGCTCAGTAGGCGCCCCGCCAGGCAAGGACCACCCTGATGGTCCGCCACAGGATGCCCAGATCGTAGACGAGAGACGAGTTGTCGACCTAGTGCAGGTCGAGGCGTACGGCGTCGTGCCAGCTCAGGTCCGAGCGCCCAGAGATCTGCCAGAGCCCGTGATGCCCTGGCGGACCAGCAGCCGCCGTCCCACATCACCGCGATAGTCGTCGTCCTCAGTGAGCAACAACCGCGGACCGACCAGAGACATCTGTCCCATCAGCACGTTCACCAACTGGGGCAACTCGTCAAGGGACAGCCCGCGCAGGTGCCGACCGATCGGGCTTACTCGGGGATCATCCCCTGGTGACCGATGCGGGTCTGGCGGAACAGCACCGGACCTCGATCGGTCAGCTTGATAGCCAATGCGATGCCGACCACCAGATCGATGCCGGTTCCTTCCAACTGCCAGGCCAGCTTCCGCAACTCGTACGACTCCAGGCTGGCCGGCCGGCAGACGGCGATGGATCAATCCGGCTTGGGGCCGGCCCTGGTAGTGCCGGCGTGCCGGCTGAGTTCATCGACGAGCGCCAGGTAGGCGAGTTTCGGCGAGAGGTCTGCGTCGAAGAGGCAGGCCGCCCCGTACCCGCGGTGGTAGCCGGGGATCCAGCTACGCGAGTCGGTGAAGCCCCACACGGTGAAGGAGACACAGACGGGTACCGCAAGGCAGGATCTGAGCACCTGCCGATAGACGGCCGCCTGACGCTTGAGTTGCTCCGGTGCCGCCGGAAGTTCGACCCGGACGTCGAGTTCGGTAATCGCTACCGAGACTCCCACCTCCGCGAAGCGGCGCAGGTTCGGGGTCAAATCGCGAGGCGGTTCGTCCCAGGCGAGATGGCTCTGGAAGCCAACCCCGTCCACCGGTACCCCGTCACGGCGCAGATCTCGGACAAGAGTCAGTAGAGCGTCAGCCTTCCTGGTACGTCCTTCGATGCCGTAATCGTTGATGAACAGCCGGGCTCCGGGATCGGCGGCGTGCGCCCAGCGAAAGGCGTCGGCGATATAGCCGGGACCCAGCTTGCTCAGCCACAGCGTCTCCCGCAGCGAGCCGTCCTCGTCCAGCACCTCGTTGACGACATCCCAGGCCCACACTCGTCCCCGGTACCGCGAGACGACCTCGGTCACGTGGTCCCGCAGTTCCGTCCGGATCCGCCCTGCCGGCCACTCCGGCGACACCCACTTCGGCATGTCGCTATGCCACACCAGGGTGTGCCCGTACACCTCCTGACCGTGCCGCTCGGCGAACTCGACAAGTTGGTCCGCGCCGGGCCAGGCGTACACTCCGGGCAGCGGCTCGAGGTTGCGCCACTTCATGGCGTTCTCGGTGGTCACGGCATTGAACTCGGTGCCGAGCAGAGTGCTGTAGGCCGGATCCAGGCTGAGGCCGCGACCATCGGCAGCCGAGCCGATACGCATTCTCGGGGGTGTCAGTTCCCTGAGCGTCTTTCGTCCGGGCGCTGCGGGCTCCGACGCAACGGGCAATGATCCGGCCACTTCAACCGACTCGCCGCCGCGCGCCTTGACCACCATAACCAGACCCGTCGCGAAGAACGCGGCGATCACCAGCACCAGCGACACCAGCAGGATCGGCAGGCGGAAAGACCGAGACCGGCCAGTCGGGGGCCGGACCGGATCCGCGGGTGGTGGCCGGGACACGTCGCGCCGGGCGGAGAGTTGGTCGATCACGAGGGGACCGATCCGGGTAGCGCCCACGGCGCCCGAGTGAAGTTCCACCGGGCTCGCTCGGCGAACTCCTCCCGAGCCAGTCGCGGGGCCGCCTGGTCGGTGAGCATGCCGGCCAGCACCTTCGTCACCTCGACCGAGTTCTCCGGCACCCGAGTAAGTCGCCGCGATACCGGCTGGCCGATCTCATCCAGAAAGTCGTCGCACTTCTGTTGATAGGGCACGAGAGCGAACGGAACGTCTGCCAGGTAGGCGAAGACAGCCCCATGCATCCGCATGTGCAGACCGAGGTCGCAACGCTTCATCTCGTCCCAGCACGCTCGCACACCGTCGCGGGCGGTCACCACACGGACATCACAACGCCCGTCGAGGGCACGGCGAAGTCGTTCGCTGACCCGTTCGTCTCCATGGACGGAGTGAGTGTTGAAGACGAACACCGTGACGTCCACCGGCTCCCGGCGCACCAGCTCACTGACCCCGTCGATCAGCGCATCCTCGCGCCGCCGCGCCTGCGGGACGGCGGCTTCGTAGTCAACACCGAGCAGTGTCACGCCGAGCCGCGCCCGGGTGACCTGTACCCGTTCGTACTGCTGCCCGAGGCGCTCCCCGAGCGCCTCGGGCAGCAATCCCGCGAGGTCTCCGGCGGCAACCAGGTTTCCGGGATGTCCGGCACGCCGGAGGAGTTCAGCGGAGGCATGGTCACGTACCCCGATGAAGTTGATCCGGCGAAGCACCTCCAGCAGACGCCGCTCGGCCGAGGCTGAGAGGAACGGTCCGACGGAGACGCCTACCGCCGCCATCGGATGCCCGGAGAAACGGGAGAAGAGAGAGAACAGTCGCTTCTCGCTAAGCGGCCCCATGTCCCTGAAAACCGAACCACCGCCGAAAACGAGCATCGAGGAGCCACGCAGCAGCATCGCCTTGTTCAGCACACAGCCCATCCGGTCCGGGACGCTGCGGGACCGGTACCAGCGGGGGCTCATTCCGGTGCTCTCCGGCGGCAGGTCGACCATGGGCGGGGCCGCGAACACGGGTCGCTCGCTGCCCCAGTACGTCCGACTAGCCCAGTCGGTCACCAGGCAGAAGGCGTTGTCGCCGACATTCTCCATGCCGTAGTAGCCGACGACGAGCGGCCGGCGAGCGGCAGGATCGGCTTCAGGACGCACTCGGACTCTCCCTCGTCAGACGCCGACGCAAATCGTGCCACGACGGCAGATCGGCCCCACGCACCACGCGACGCCGGACCGTGACCCAGAACAGCACACAAAGCACGGCTTCGGCCACCACGGTGGCGGAAGCCGTGCCGCGTACCCCCCATGTGGGCGTGGCGACCGCGAGGGCGGCCAGTAGCACCAGGGCACCCACTCCCTGGTGAACCACCTTGCGGCGGAGTAGCCCGCCACTGGTCAGCAGAGCGGCAACGGCGGCTCCGCCGAACCGGAAGGGTACGGCCATGGCCAGCACGGCCAGTACCTCCGCCGTCTCGCCGTATCCGGGGCCGAGCAGAACCGGCAGTAGTTGCCCGCCGAGCGCGACCAGCCCCGCGACGAGGATCCCGAGCGCGACCATTCCCGAGGTGCCGAACCGGTACGCCAATAGCACCGCGTCCCGGTCGCCGTGGGCCCACCGGTGCAGTTTGGCCAGAAAGTACTGCTGGTAGACGACTCGCGGGACGAGGTACGCCGCAGTGATCACCGCCATTGGAACGGCCAGCAGAGCTGCGGCCTCGGGACCCAGCACCTCGGCTGCGACGATTGTACCGAGATAGATGCCCATCAGGTAGAACACGTTGCCCAGGACAAACGGGACGGCGGCCGCGACCACCCGGCTCACCGGCACGTCAATGGCCGAAGCAGATGCGGTGCTCCGATGCCCCTCCAGCGGCACCGTGCCGGCCACGAACGGCCGCAGCACCATGATGCAGGCGACCACGGTGAGCAGCGCGACGATGGCGTAACCAGCGGCGACGGCCACCACGGACAGCCCGACGGCCCAACTCGCGAGCACCACCAACACTCGTCCGACGTGCGGTGCGACCTGGAGCATCGACAGCCCCCGGTAGTCGCCGCGCAACTGTTGTGCCGAGGCCACCAGGGTCAGCCCGACCTGGGCGACGATCACGCTGGTGAGCAGCGCGCGTACCGGCATCGCGCCGGTACCGAAGTCCCCGGCGAGACTCCACCCGAGCGCCGCGGCGAGCACCCCGACACAGATGCCCGCGACGAGCCGCAGGGAGGGTCGTACCCAGCGCCTAGCTGCGTGACCTTCCAGGCCGAACCGTTGCAACCACAGTTCAGAGACGCCGAAGACCACCAGCGGAGCGGCCAACGCCGTGACTGCAAGGGCCGCGCTGAACGTACCGAAGTCGCTCTGCGGGACGGTGCGGGCCAGCAGGATCTGCGCGCAGAAGGCGGCAACGGTGACGCCGACCTGACTCAGACTCAGCATGCCCAGGTGTACGAGGATCCGGACGAGCCGGTTCGGTGTGGTACCCGGCTGCGTCGGGTCGTCGGTCAGTCGATCAACGGCCGATGGTGACAAGCCACTTGCCCATTTCGCTCAACGTGCGAAGCGCCTTGATGGCCAGCGCCACACCGGGCCACCGCACCGGCCGGTACATCTCGATCAGGCGGAACCAGAAGACCAGACCGGCGAGCCTACCCCTGGTCGCGTTGCCGTCGTGCCGGTAGAAACGGACGATGGGATGGGCCACGTGACAGGGGTGTACCCCGGAGTTCAACGCTCGCAACATCAGCTCGATGTCCTCGAATAGCCGGAAACTCTCGTCGTACCCACCGATCCGGTTCAATAGGTGGCGATCGATAGTGGTGCCGGAGTGCTTGAAGGGCAGCCGAGGCCGCGTGAGAACTCCGACCAGCATCCGCCGCGCCGAGGCGTATTCGGGGAGCCGGATCAGCCGGTCCGAGCCGCGGCTGACCTCGGTGTAGTCGGCATACACCCAGTTCCCGCCCGTTGCGGCGAGCAGCCGGTGCAACTGGGCCAGCGCGTCGGGGGTCAACTCGTCATCGGAGTCGAGGACGGTCAGGTACCGGCCGGTGGCGGTGCGCAGGCCAAGGTTGCGTGCCTCGGCGATGCCGGTGGGAGGCTGCGTCACCACCCGCACCCTACGGTCCCCGGCGAGTTTCGCCTCCGCCAGCACCGTCGTCACCGGCGTCTGCGAGCCATCATCGACGACCACCAACTCGAAGTCCTCGAAGGTGTTGGCTAGTACGCTGCGCACCGCGTTGACGAGCAACACGGCACGGTCGCGCACCACAATGCAGACCGTGAAGGTGGGTTGCACCAAAGCTGCGCCTAGACTGTCGGGGTTGTCGCGCTCGGCCGGATCGTGGGCGAGGTCGCGGCGCTGCTGGTTCTGGTTGTACCCGCGCACCTGGGCGGGCGAAGGCGGCCTCACGTCGCCGTCGACTCGGTGATGGGCGAGGCCTCTACAGCATCGTCCTGCTCTACGGGGGCGAGTGCGACTATCACCATCTGTCCGAAGAAGAAGAGCCACAGGAAGTACGGATAAGCCAGCGGTTTCTGGGTCAAGCCGAAGATGACCAGGGCGCCGAAGAGCACCATCAGCGCCACCCGGTGCGAGTGGTCCGAGCGGGCTCGGACGATGCGGTAAACCGCCACGAGGATCGCTAGGGTCACGATCACACCGACGAGTCCCCAGATCACCATCAGTCGCAAAAGGTCGTTGTGCATGTCCCAGGGCTCGTAGCCGAACCCGAACAGCCACACGTCGACCGGGGCGCGCCCGAGAATTTCCGCCACGTCGTTCCAGATCGCTCCGCGACCATGCATGAAGGTGTCGGATCGCACGTTCATGGAACCGACCTCGGTGACGACGACCTCGGTCCTCCGCCAGATCGCGTCTCCCCAGAGCACGCCGGCCAGCGCGGCGACGGCGGCGAGTCCACCGCCGGCAAGCAGCACGCCCCGCTGATTCATTTCGCCGCGGCGACGCGCCTTGACCATCGAGCGAACGCGTTGCAACTCGAACGCCGCGACGATCAGCACCAGACACAGGATGGTGAAGCGGTGCAGCGAAACGACGCCGGTGGCGAGGAAGAGCCCGATCAGCCCGTATCGCACCGCGGTCGGAACACCCATCCGTTCGCCCAAGACATAGACGAGGAAGACCGAGAACATCAGCAGCCGGCCGAGCGACATCGGGTGGAAGTAGCCACCGGAGGCTCGGCCGATCTTCTGCCATCCAGCCAGCTCGAAGTGGAAGGAGTAGGGAATTACCCCGGCGACCTGCAACCACGCCAGAACGGAGTGAACGATCGCACCGAGCACCACGACTCCCGCGACGATCGCGAGGCGGCGTACCGGAAACCAGTCCCGCCGCAGCAACATCAGGCCGATCAGAGCGAGCGGCGCGAACCCGACCAGAAGTCGAACCGCCTCGGCGGGTATCGCACTCGTCGGCTCCTGGTGCGGCCCATAGATCGAGTATCGCCGGACGTCGAAGGCCGCCAACAGATCAGCCCGAGCCTCGACGGCCAGGTAGCTCACTGCCGATAGGACGAGCAGCAGCCCGATCGCCGCAGCCATGAACAACAGCGATCGGGGCGGCATCCGCCGGGCGCCGAGCGCGAATACACTGAGAGCGGCCACCATCAGCACCGCTCCCAGGGCGGTGAGCAGCACACCGAGATCGACACCGTCCCCCCGGCCCTCTCCGATGTCGAAGAAGGGCTTGACTGCGACGAGCACCAGCGCGGCGGTCGCCAGGTTACGGGCCAGCCGCAGATGCGCGGGAACCGAACCGTTCTGTCCAGGCTGCCGGTACCAGGGTCTACGGGGCGGAACGGTCAAGCTTCCCATGCGGGTGCGTCTCCCATCAGTATCCGCCGCGGTGACGACGGGGACTGTGGAACATCTACGCCCACTGTGGTCAGCCCCCGCCCGGCCCCGGAGAAACACGAGGACGATACCAGCGGGTTGGCCGTCCAGGGTGCCCCGCAGATTCGTCCCGACCGCTGTGATTGGCAGCATAGTCAGGCGACGGATTAGGCAAGACGGATACACACGGGCAAATGGCGGTGCGAGCCGACCGTGCAGGCATCTGCTTGCGACCGGCCGGCCGGCTCCGGCAAGCTTGACGGCCGTGCGTGCCGGCAGATGATCGGGCGCGCTACCACCAAAGTGATCCGCCGACCACTGTGGCCGGCGGCCCGCGCATCGATGGATGGGGCTGCTGTGACAAGCCATGAGCGACCGATGATCAGCGTGGTGATCGCCGCGCACAACGAGGCCGCGGTGATCGGTGGTTGCCTGGACTCGCTGCTGGCCGATGCCGTGCCCGACGAGCTGGACATCGTGGTGGTGGCCAACGGCTGCACCGACGACACCGCCGAGGTGGCGGCGGCGCGCCCGGGCGTAAGGCTGATCGAAGTCGCAAAATCCGGCAAGGCCAACGCCCTCAACGTGGGTGATGCCGCAGCCCGCGGGTTTCCCCGGGTGTACCTCGACGCGGACGTGGTCCTCTCCCCCGGCGCACTCCGCGCAATGGCGGCGGAGCTCTCCGCCGGTGAGCTGCCACCGATGGCCGTGACGCCCCGCCGGGCCATGGTTACCGAGGATCGACCGCTCGCGGTGCGGGCCTATTACGCGATCAACACCCGCCTCCCGATCTTCGCCGACGCGCTGTTCGGCAGGGGCGCGATGGCGGTCTCAGCCGTCGGCCGGGAACGCTTCGAACGCTTTCCGGAGCAGATCGCGGACGACCTGTTTCTCGACTCGCAGTTCAGCTCGGTGGAGAAACGGGAGGTGACAGCCGCGACGAGTTTCGTGCAGGCACCCCGGCGCACGAGCAACCTGGTCCGAACTCTCGCGCGGGTTCGTGCCGGCAACACCATGCTGCGCGCCAGCCATGACGGGATCCGATCATCCGTACCGTCGTCGTGGCTGCGGGATGTCGTGCTTCCTCGGCCGTGGCTTGCACCCGCGTCGATGGTGTACGTGACGATCACTCTGCTGGCCGCGCTAAGCGCCCGTCGGCACCCGCGTGACGCCTGGGGACGGGACAACTCCACCCGCTGACAACCCCTGGCTGCGAGTGCCGCTCAGTACGTGGATCGACGGCGCATCATCAGTACCGCCGCGCCGGCCAGTCCGACCACCGAGGCACCGCCGAGGCCGGCCAACAGGATTGGCAACAGGTCGGACGACTCGGACGAATCCCGCTCCAGCCGGCTCCGGTCGATAGCGTTCTGCCGGTACGCCTGTGCGACCAGATTCGCCGGTGATGCCTCGGCCACCGCGTCGAACTGCGCGATCGCCTCGGCACTCCGGCCGGCGAAGAAGGCGTCGAGCCCGCTCCGGTACGCCCGGTCCGCATCGGCGATCTCATTCCGGACGTCCGCCTCGTTGAGCAGACCGGCAACGGCGGACACCGGTACTAGGGCTCGGTTGGCGCCACCGTTGGCCGCTCGGTCATTGTCGATGACTCCGACAACCTGCCCTCGGGTGTCGATGGCGATGCCCCCGTTCGAGTAGATGCCGAGATCGTCGTTGACCCTTGCCACCTCGACGGTGCCTTGCTTCCCGGTGCTTGACACCTGGACCTGCTTGGCCTCCACCGTGTAGGTCGCCGCCCGAAAGTCGCTGTCCCCCGTCTGGTAACCGATCAGCAGCAGAGCCGTGCCCGGGCCGGGCCGGGCCGACGGGTCAAGCTCCGCGGTGGGCAGGTCGGACTGCGCGAGCTTGAGGAGCGCCAGATCGCCGTCGTCCGCCGTGAGGACGTGCACCAACTGCGCGGGCACCGCAGGGTTCGCGGTCAGATCGCCGCGCGCAATGTTGAACTGGGCGAACACTTGCGTGGCCGGGGCGGCGTCTGGCTGGCTCCCCGTGAAGGTGGTGGTCCTCATCTTGCTGCGAACATAGTCATCCAACTCGGTGGCGGAGAGCTTGTCCTGCTCGATGAGGATGCGCCCGAGCGTGTACAGGGCCCGTTCACGGGCGACCTCGGCGCTCGGTTGGGCGCACTGACCATTGGTCACCACGTGGCCGTCCGGGTTGGCCACGAACCCGCTGCACCGACGCTTGAATGTCACGGGCGTCGCGCTCAGCGGCACGTTGGACTTGGCCTCGCGCACGAATCCGGTGAACACCGCCTCCACGAAAACGAGCGAGGGTGCGGCTATCGCCAGCGCACGCTCCTCCGGACTGTACGGCGCGACCTGCGCCCACGGCTTCATGCCCGGGTTGACCTGGGCGGGAGTGGGAAAGCTGTCGGAACCCTCGACCCCGCTCGGCGCCGTCTGCGGTGGCTCGGGGTCACCGTCGCCGGTGAGCGCCCAGACGGCGGCACCGGTACCGAGGGCCGCTACCAGTGCGAGCGCGGCGACGGCGATCCAGAGGCCGGTGCGCCGCTTGGGCCGCGCCGAGGGCTGGATGCGTCGCACCTGCGCGGTGAACGGGTCGAACCCGAACTCGTCACTAGCTGTGCCGGTGCCAGGCGACATCGGCGCACCAGAGCTCGGGCCCGAGATGTGGGGCTGGATCGGGGTCGGGCTCGCGGGCGCGTTCCTTGGCGGCTGCGGTGTCGCGGACACCAGCCAATGCTGGCCAGGAGCGGGAGCACCCGAGACCGACTGGGGCCCGCCCGACACTGGCTGGGGCGGGCCGGAGATGGACATTGGCGGAACCGAGGTTGGCGCAGACGGACCGGGGCTCGGCACAGGCGGACCGGTCACGGACTGCGGGGGACCCGAGATGGGCTGGGGCCCTGGCACCGGGGCGCCAGCGGCGGGTACCGGCCGATAATCGACGCCGAGGGCGCGGAACAGCTCTTCCGCCGCCGGCCCGGCCTCCGCCTCGTACGCGACCCAGGGCGCGGCGGCCGAGAAGTCCGCGTACGTGAAAGGGGCGCCGCCGGGAGCCTGGGCGAGATTGTTGGCAGTGCCTACGAACGCCTCACGCCAGCCCGGAGCGGCGGCGACCGTGGCGTCAAGGACGGCCACGGTGACGAATCGGCCCTGACCATCGACGGCGGCCCACGCCTTCCCGACCGGTGACCCGCCCAGCAGGTGGGTGTATCGGTAGGGGCCGTCCGGCTGCATGGCAACTCCTCTACTCGACCGCGGTGCGGATCCTATCCACCTGCCGCACCCCTATCTGCCCGCCGGTCACCCCAACCTCCGTGGACCGGTCCGGAACCGCAGACCAGCAGCTGTCCACTGTAGAAGAACACGATAAGCTTGCCGAATGAAAGTTTTCATGCATAGAGTCGCAGGGTGAATGAGGGAGTTGCCAGGGCGTCGACGGAGCGGGTCGTCGGCCTGTTCGACGGCGTCCGGCTCACCCCGACGCAGCGGCGCATCGCGCACTGTCTGGTGCAGCACGCCCCCGCCGTCGGCTACCTCTCCGCAGCCGAGGTCGCCGAGCTGGCCGGGGTCAGCCAGCCCTCGGTCACCCGGTTCGCGGTGGCGCTGGGCCACGACGGTTACCCCGCCCTGCGTCGCCGGCTGCGCGAGCTGACCGCCGCCGCGCCCGGTCCGGCCCCCGCCGGCAACGAACTTCAGCAGGCGGTACGCGCCGAGATCGGCAACCTGGACCGGCTGGCCGGTCAGTTGGCCGACCGGGAGCGGATCGCCGAGACCGGACGCCTGCTGGCGACGAGTCGGCCGCTGCCGGTGCTCGGCCTGCGCTCCGCCGCGCCGCTGGCCGCGTACTTCGCGTACTTCGCCGCCAAGGTGCATCCCGACGTACGGGTGCTCGACGACGGCGGCAGCCTGCTCACCGACCGTCTCGAACAGGCCGCCGAGGCGGGTGCGCGGGCCCTGCTGGCGTTCGTGCTGCCGCGCTATCCCCGGGAGACCCTGGAGGCGCTGCGCGAGGCCCGCGCGGCGCGGCTGACGGTCGTGGCGATCACCGACTCACCGGTGAGCCCGGCTACCGAGCACGCCGACGTGGTGCTGCCCGCCGCGGTCGGCGCGCAACTGGTGTTCGACCTGCACACCGCTCCGATGACCCTGGCCATGGTGCTGCTCCAGGCGATCTGCGACGCCGCCCCGGCCGAGACCCAGCGGCGGCTGGAGGCGTTCGAAGCCTCGGCGGCCCGTCGACAGTTGTTCCTCGGTTAGGAGGAGTCCCACCATGACGCGATCCGACCAGGCCACGCCCGGCCCGGGAACCAGCATCCACGCCGCACGCGGCACCGAACGCACCGCCCGAGGGTGGCCGCAGGAGGCCGCCCTGCGGATGTTGATGAACAACCTCGACCCCGAGGTCGCCGAGCGCCCCGAGGACCTGGTCGTGTACGGCGGCACCGGCCGGGCGGCCCGGGACTGGCCGTCGTACCACGCCCTGGTGCGGACGCTCACCGAGCTACGCGACGACGAGACGATGCTGGTGCAGTCGGGTCGCCCGGTCGGTGTGCTGCGGACGCACGAGTGGGCACCCCGGGTGCTGCTGGCCAACTCGAACCTGGTCGGCGACTGGGCGACCTGGCCGGAGTTCCGCCGCCTGGAGCAGCTCGGCCTGACCATGTACGGGCAGATGACCGCCGGCTCGTGGATCTACATCGGCACCCAGGGCATCCTCCAGGGTACCTACGAGACCTTCGCCGCCGTGGCGGCGAAACGATTCGGTGGCACGCTGGCCGGCACCCTGACGTTGACCGCCGGCTGCGGTGGCATGGGCGGGGCCCAGCCGCTCGCGGTCACCATGAACGGTGGCGTCTGCCTGATCGTGGACGTGGACCGCAGCCGGCTGGCCCGCCGGGCGCACGACCGCTACCTGGACGAGATCGCCGACGACCTGGACGACGCGGTGCAGCGGGCGCTCACCGCCAAACGTGACCGGCGGGCGCTCAGCCTCGGTGTCGTCGGCAACGCGGCCACCGTCTTCCCGGAACTGCTGCGCCGGGGCGTGCCGGTAGACATCGTCACCGACCAGACCAGCGCGCACGATCCGCTGTCGTACCTTCCGGAGGGGGTCGAGCTGGGCGACGCCCGGGAGTACGCGACGGCCAAGCCGGCCGAGTTCACCGACCGGGCCCGGGCGTCGATGGCCAGGCACGTCGAGGCGATGGTGGGGTTCCTCGACGGAGGCGCGGAGGTCTTCGACTACGGCAACTCGATCCGGGGCGAGGCCCGGCTCGGCGGGTACCAGCGCGCCTTCGACTTCCCCGGCTTCGTGCCGGCGTACATCCGGCCGTTGTTCTGCGAGGGCAAGGGGCCGTTCCGGTGGGCGGCGCTCTCCGGCGATCCCGCCGACATCGCCGCCACCGACCGGGCCATCCTGGACCTGTTCCCGGAGAACGAGTCCCTGGCGCGGTGGATCCGGCTGGCCGGCGAGCGGGTCGCCTTCCAGGGGTTGCCCGCGCGCATCTGCTGGCTCGGTTACGGCGAGCGGGACCGCGCGGGCGTACGGTTCAACGAGATGGTCGCCTCGGGTGAGCTGAGCGCGCCGGTGGTGATCGGCCGCGACCACCTGGACTGCGGCAGCGTGGCCAGCCCGTACCGGGAGACCGAGGCGATGGCCGACGGCTCGGACGCGATCGCCGACTGGCCGCTGCTCAACGCGCTGGTCAACACCGCCAGCGGGGCCTCCTGGGTGTCCATCCACCACGGCGGCGGGGTCGGCATCGGCCGGTCCATCCACGCCGGCCAGGTCTGCGTGGCCGACGGCAGCGCGCTGGCCGGGCAGAAGATCGAGCGGGTGCTGACCAACGACCCGGCGATGGGCGTCATCCGGCACGTCGACGCCGGCTACGAAGACGCGCGCGAGGTGGCCACCCGCACCGGCGTCCGCGTCCCGATGGCGGAGTGAGGAAGGCCCTTGTTGACACACACGGTGCAGGACGGACCCCTGCTCGACAGGTTCCGCGAGCTGTGGGGACAGATCGCCCCGATCGGGCGGGACGAGCGCAGCGGCGGCTACCTGCGGTACGCGCTGACCGAGCCGGAGTTGCGGCTGCGGGAGTGGTTCCGGGCGCGGGCCGACGAGCGGTCCATGCCGGTGACCGACGACGGCAACGGCAACCTGTTCGCCTGGTGGGGCGACCCGGGGGCCGGGGAGGCGGTGCTGACCGGCAGCCACTTCGACTCGGTGCCGCACGGTGGGGCGTACGACGGTCCGCTGGGCATCGTGAGCGCCTTCCTCGCGGTCGACGAGTTGCGTGCCGCCGGTGTCACGCCGGCCCGGCCGGTGGCGGTGGCGGCGTTCGTGGAGGAGGAGGGCGCCCGGTTCGGCGTACCGTGCCTGGGGTCTCGGCTGCTCACCGGCGCGCTGGACGTCGAGCGCGCGGCCGGGTTGCGCGACGCCCACGGGGTGAGCTTCGCCGAGGCGCTGGGTGACCGGCCGGCGGGCGCCCGCCCGGAGCTGCTCGGGCGCTTCGCGGCCTTCGTGGAGTTGCACGTCGAGCAGGGCCGCGCGCTGGTCGAGCAAGACGCGCCGGTCGCCGTCGCGAGCGCCATCTGGCCGCACGGCCGCTGGCGCTTCGACTTCACCGGCGAGGGCAACCACGCCGGTACGACGCGGATGGCCGACCGCCGGGACCCCATGCTCACGTACGCGTTCACCGTGCTCGCCGCGAACAAGGAGGCCCGGCTGCGCGGCGCCCACGCCACCGTCGGTCGGGTGGCGGTGGAGCCGAACGCCACGAACGCGATCCCGTCGCGGGTGACCGGCTGGCTGGACGCCCGGGCGGCCGAGCCGGAGACCCTGACCGGGATGGTCGACGCCGTGCACGGCAAGGCCGCCGAGCGGGCCCGGCGCGACGGTACGCAGGTGACGCTGACCGAGGAGTCGGCGAGCCCGGTGGTGGCCTTCGACGGCGGGCTGGCCGACCGGTTGGCCGGGCTGCTGGCCGCGCCGGTGCTGCCCACCGGGGCGGGGCACGACGCCGGGGTGCTCGCCGCCCACGTACCCACAGCGATGCTGTTCGTCCGCAACCCGACCGGGGTGTCGCACTCCCCCGCCGAATCAGCCACCGACGCCGACTGCGCCACCGGGGTGACCGCGCTGGCCAGGGTGTTGGCGGAGTTGCTCCGATGACCGCCACCCGCTGGCTCGCGGAATACGCCTGGCTGCCCGAGGAGGCCGAGCCGACCCCGGACGTGCTGATCGAGACGGTGCACGACCGGATCACCGGCGTGACGCCGCTCGCGCCGGACGGTGTACCCGACGCCGGTGTCGAGGTGCTGGCCGACGCGGTACGGCTGCCGGGGTTGACCCTGCCGGGGCTGGCCAATGCGCACTCCCACGCGTTCCATCGGGCGTTGCGCGGGCGCACCCACGCCGGGCGGGGCGACTTCTGGAGCTGGCGCGACCAGATGTACGCGGTCGCCACCCACCTCGACCCCGACTCCTACCTGGCGCTGGCCCGGGCGGTCTACGCCGAGATGGCGCTGACCGGGGTCAGCTGCGTGGGCGAGTTCCACTACCTGCACCACGGGCCGGGCGGCAGCCCGTACGCCGACCCGAACGCGATGGGCGCGGCGCTGGTCGAGGCGGCGGCCCAGGCCGGGATCCGGCTGACCCTGCTGGACACCTGCTATCTGACCGCCTCGGTGGACGGTCGGCCGTTGACCGGGCCGCAGCAGCGGTTCGGCGACGGCGACGCGTTGCGCTGGGCGGAACGGGTCGACGGGTTCAACCCGGACGGCGGACACGTGCGTCTCGGTGCCGCGATCCACTCGGTACGCGCGGTGCCGGCAGAGCAGCTCGCCACCGTCGCCGGTTGGGCGCACCGCCGCGACGCGCCACTGCACGTGCACCTGTCGGAGCAGCCCGCCGAGAACGACGCCTGCCGGGCGGTGCACGGGCGCACGCCGACGCGCCTGCTCGCCGATCACGGGGTGCTCGGCCGGGCCACCACGGCGGTGCACGCCACCCATCCGACCAGCGCCGACGTGAGTCTGCTCGGCGACAGCCGCACCGGGGTCTGCCTCTGCCCCACCACGGAACGGGATCTCGCCGACGGTATCGGTCCGGCCCGCCGGATGGCCGACGCCGGCATCCCGCTCAGCCTGGGTAGTGACAGCCACGCCGTGATCGACCTGTTCGAGGAGGCGCGCGCGGTCGAGCTGGACGAGCGGTTGCGCACCCGCAGGCGGGGCCACTTCAGCCCGGTGGAGCTGTTGACCGCGGCGAGCAGCGCCGGGCATGCCACGCTGGGCTGGACCGACGCCGGCCGGATCGCGGTCGGTGACCGCGCCGACCTGGTCACGGTGCGGCTGGACAGCGTCCGCACGGCCGGGGTGACCCCGGCGGCCGTCTGGTTCGCGGCGAGCGCGGCCGACGTCGTACAGGTGGTGGTGGACGGTCGGGTGCTGGTCCGCGACGGCCGGCACGTGCGCGTGGATGTACCGCAGGAACTGGCCAACGCGATCACGGAGGTGACCCGTGCCTAGTCTGCTGGTTGACGGCATCGGTGAGCTGGTGACGAATGTGGCCGGTGCGGGCGAGGGCGGGCCGCTGGGGATCCGGCGACGGGCTGCGGTGCTGGTCGAGGACGGCGAGGTGGCCTGGGTCGGCACGGCGGCCGACGCACCGGCAGCGGACCGGCGAATCGACGCTGCCGGTGCGGCGGTGCTGCCCGGTTTCGTGGACAGCCACGCGCACCTCGTCTTCGCCGGGGACCGGGCCGCCGAGTTCGCCGCCCGGATGGCCGGCGAGCCGTACACCGGCGGCGGTATCCGCACCACGGTCGGCGCCACCCGCGCGGCCTCCGACGGCGAGCTGCGGGCCACCGTGCGCCGGCTGCACGCGGAGGCGCTACGCCAGGGCACCACCACCATCGAGATCAAGAGTGGGTACGGCCTCACCGTCGCCGACGAGGCCCGCTCGTTGCGGATCGCCACCGAGGTCAGCGCGGAGACCACGTTCCTCGGCGCGCACATGGTCCCGGCCGAGTACGCCACTCGCCCGGACGACTACGTGTCGCTGGTCTGCGGGCCGATGCTGGCCGCCGCCGCGCCGCACGCCCGCTGGATCGACGTGTTCTGCGAGCGGGGCGCGTTCGACGCCGACCATGCCCGGGCGATCCTCGCCTGTGGTCAGGCCGTGGGCCTCGGGGTGCGGGTGCACGCCAACCAGCTCGGCCCCGGCCCGGGTGTGCGACTCGGGGTGGAGCTGGGGGCGGCCAGCGTGGATCACTGCACCCACCTGAGCGACGCCGACGTCGACGCGCTGGCGTCGGCCCGGTTCGACTGCATGTGCCACGAAGGCGGGCACACCACGACCGTCGCCACCCTGCTGCCCGGCGCAGAGTTCTCCACCCGCTCGCCCTATCCGGACGCGCGTCGGCTGATCGACGCCGGGGTCACCGTGGCGCTGGCGACCGACTGCAACCCCGGCTCGTCGTACACCTCGTCGATGCCGTTCTGCGTCGCGCTGGCCGTACGCGAGATGGGGATGACCCCGTCGGAGGCGGTCTGGGCCGCGACCGCCGGTGGCGCGCGGGCGCTGCGCCGCGACGACATCGGTGTGCTGCGGCCCGGCGCCCGGGCCGACCTGATCATCCTCGACGCACCGTCTCACCTGCACCTGGCCTACCGGCCCGGGGTGCCTCTCGTCCGCCAGGTTCTGCACAACGGAGTACCGCGATGACCGTCACCGTCCAACCCACCGGAATCACCCCCGCCGACGTGCTCGCCGTGGCGCGGGACGGCGTCAAGGTGGTCCTCGACCCGGCGACCGTCGAGGCGATGGCCACCAGCCGGTCCATCGTGGATGGTATCGAGGCCGCGGGCCGTCCCGTGTACGGCGTGTCGACCGGTTTCGGGGCCCTGGCCAACACCTTCGTCGCCCCCGAGCGCCGCGCCGAGTTGCAGCACGCGCTGATCCGGTCGCACGCCGCCGGCGTCGGCGCGCCGATGCCCCGGGAGGTGGTACGGGCGATGATGCTGCTGCGGGTCCGCTCGCTGGCGCTCGGCCACTCCGGGGTACGGCCGCTGGTCGCCGAGGCGCTGGTGGACCTGCTCAACCACGAGGTCACCCCCTGGGTGCCCGAGCACGGCTCGTTGGGTGCCTCCGGCGACCTGGCCCCGCTGGCGCACTGCGCGCTGGTGCTGCTCGGCGAGGGCTGGGTGCTCGGCCCGGACGGTGGGCGGATGCCCGCCGCCGACGCGTTGCGCCGGGCCGGCCTCGCCCCGGTGGAGCTGGCCGCCAAGGAAGGGCTGGCGTTGATCAACGGCACCGACGGCATGCTCGGCATGCTGCTGCTCGCCGTCGACGACGCCGCCCACCTGTTCACCATGGCCGACGTGACCGCCGCGCTGGCGATCGAGGCGATGCTCGGCTCGGAACGGCCGTTCCTGCCGGAACTGCACGCGATCCGTCCGCATCCCGGGCAGAGCGTCTCGGCGGCCAACATCCACCGGTTGTTGCAGGAGTCGGCGGTGATGGACTCGCACCGCGACGACCTGGCGCACGCGGTGCAGGACGCCTACTCGATGCGCTGTGCGCCGCAGGTGGCCGGCGCGGCCCGGGACACCCTGGAGTTCGTCCGCACGACCGCGGCCCGGGAGCTGGTCTCGGTGGTGGACAACCCGGTGGTGCTGCCCGACGGTCGGGTCGAGTCGACCGGGAACTTCCACGGCGCGCCGCTGGGCTTCGCAGCTGATTTCCTGGCCATCGCCGCCGCCGAGGTGGGCGCGATCGCCGAGCGTCGGGTGGACCGGCTGCTCGACGTCACCCGCTCCCGGGACCTGCCGGCGTTCCTCTCCCCCGACGCCGGAGTCAACTCCGGGCTGATGATCGCGCAGTACACGGCCGCCGGGATCGTCGCGGAGAACCGCCGGCTGGCCGCGCCGGCCTCGGTGGACTCGCTGCCCACCAGTGGCATGCAGGAGGACCACGTCTCGATGGGTTGGGCGGCGACCAAGAAGCTGCGTACCGTGCTGGACAACCTGACCAGCCTGCTCGCGGTGGAACTGCTCGCCGCCGTACGCGGACTGCAGTTGCGGGCGCCGCTGGCCCCGTCGCCGGCCGGGGGGGGGGCGATCGCCGCGCTCGGCGAGGC
>NZ_JBXUOW010000045.1:0-42916 GCF_057196645.1 Micromonospora sp. ATLC16 | reverse complement strand
GAGGGGCCGCGTGGTTCACCGCACTTAGTTGCGCCATCGGCACCGCCATCGGCAGGCCCCGTTCGTACGACCCGGCGGTCCCCGGCCCGGCCGGGGGGGCCGGCGCGCCGGCCCCGACCGCGGGGGCGACCGACGACGAGGGGCCCTCCCGCGACCACCAGCCGCTCCCGCCGCTGGCCGGTGCCGCTGCCGGGGCGAGCACGTCCTCGGCGCGTACCGGCACCTGGTGGGTCTGGCGGGGCACCGTGGTCGGACGGCGTCCGGCGACCGGCAGATCCGCCGGCCCCGGATCGGCCGGAGCGACCGGGCGAGGCGTCGCGACGGCGCGCGGCGACGGCACCGGATCCAGGCTCGGCGGCGGCGCTTCGGCGAGCAGCGGACGCGGCAGGCGTACCCGGGCCACCAGTCCACCGGCACCGCCGTGCAACCGCACCTCGATGCCGTGCCGAGCGGCGAGGTGACTGACCACGAACAGACCCATCCGCTCGACCGTCGCCACGTCGGCGGCCGGCGGGGCGGCCAGCACCGCATTCGCCTCGGCCAGCGCCGTCGCGCTCAGCCCGAGGCCCTGGTCGGCGATCTCGATCACCGCCCCCGGCCCCTCCACCCGGGCCATCACCTGCACGATGGTGTCCGGCCGGGAGAAGGCGGTCGCGTTCTCCAGCAACTCGGCCAGCAGGTGCACCAGCTCACCCACCGCGTGCCCGACCACGTGCAGATCCGCCAGCGCCTCGTGCCGCACCCGCTGGTACTGCTCGATCTCGGCGCTGGCCGCCAGCAGCACCGCGCTCAGCCCGATCGGCCGGTTCCACCGGCGGGTCGACTCGGTACCGGCGAGCACCAGCAGGCTCTCGTCGTTACGGCGCATCCGGGCGGCGAGGTGGTCCAGCTTGAACAGGTTCTCCAGCTGCTCGGGGTCGCCCTCCTCGCGCTCCAGGTCGTCGAGCAGCTCCAGTTGCCGCTCCACCAGCACCTGGCTGCGTCGCGCGAGATTGATGAACATCGCGTTGACGTTGCGACGCATGTTCGCCTGCTCGACGGCCACCCCGACGGCGCTGCGGTGCACCGCGACGAACGCCTCGGCCAGCTCACCGATCTCGTCGAGGGACCGCACGACCGCCGGCGAGACGTCGATCGACGGTACGCCGCCGGAGACCGACCTCAGCCGGGCCAGCGCCTCGGGCAGCTCGATCTGTGCGATCCGCAACGCCTGGGAGCGCAGCAGCCGGATCGACCGGGCCAACGACCGACCGATCAGCACCGAGATCAGCACCGCCACCAGCAGGACCGTGATGATCACGCCGACGACCAGCAGCGTCTCCCGCAGCTGGGTCTCGCTCGCGTCGTCAGCCTGCCGCGCCGAGGCCGCCAGCACACTCGCCTCGAAGCGCTGCAACAGCTCGTGGCGGGCCTCACTGGCCGTCCACCACTGCTCCGCGTCAAGCACCGCCGACCCCGACGTGCCCTGCGACAGCGCCTGCTCCTCCATCCGGGAGGCGGCGATGAAGACGGGGTCCAGGCTCATCTCGTCGTAGCGGGTCACCTGCGCGTTCGTCGCCGCGATCCGGAACGCCCCGAGCGCGGTCAGCTGACGCGCCCGCAGCTCGGGCAACTGGGCCGCGTCCTCGGAGTCGTAGCTGCCGGCCCGGGCCGCCGAGTACAGCTCCGCCCGGACCCGCGAGGAGAGTTCCTTCGCCCGGGAGAACTGCACGTAGCGCAGCACCGCGTCGTCCAGTTCCGGACGGTCGGCGCCGGGCGTCGGCTGGGCGAGCAGGTTCAGCAACGCGTCGATCGCCCGGTGGTAGTTACCGATGATGGTGTCGTCGCTGAGCAGCACCGTGGTCAGCGAGTTCCGGATGTTGTCGACCTGCTGGTACGCCTGGGAGGCCCCCCCGTAGACGTCCCGCCACGAGGCGTCCGCCTCGGCCAACGGCTCGGCCGCCGCGCGCAGCTCCGCCGCCGCCTGATCGGCGGCGTCACGATAGGGCTGCAACACGGCCAGCCGCTCCTCTCTCGCCTCCTCGTCGGCCGCGTCACGCAGCGCGCGCAGTTCCCCGGCCGTCCGGTCGCGCTCCAGCTGCAACCGGTGGGTCAGCGCGGTGATCTCGCGTCCGATGCCGACCTGCGCGGCGAAGTCACCCAGGACGTTGGCGCGGCTGACCAGGCTCTGGGTCTGCACCCCCGCCAGCACCAGGAAGGCGACCGACGGAATGACCAGCACCGTGGCCAGCTTGGTACGCATCCGCCAGTCCCGCAGGCGCAGGGCGGAGCGACGTCGGTGGGGTACCACCCGGACGTCGAACCGACGCCGGCGGTGCTGCGACACCCCGGGCGCCTGCTCCGGTCCTACACCCACCCGCTCCTCCTCCCCCACGCGTCCGCCGCGGTCCGGGGAGCGCGGTCCATCCAACCAGCCCGAGAGCAGTGTCAACGCCCTGCCCTTATGAACCGTTCAGGAAGAGTACTGCTGGTCGCAAGCCTATGCCGAGGTCGCCGAGTCTTGATCATCCGTCCGGCCGATGTCGGCCACCGCCACGGCATCGGCGATCCGGCCGGTGGCCACCAGCGCCGCGCCGGTGGCTCCGATCTCGGGGTGCCGCGCGAAGTGGACCGGCCGGGGGGCCAGCACCGCCGAGAACGCTCTCCGCCACCAGGTCGAGGCGGCTATCGCACCGCCGCCGAGGACCACCTCCACCGGCCGACCAACCGTGGACTCCAGCACCACCAGGTCATCGACGACCTGCTCGCACACCCCGTACATGAGCCCGGCCAGCATCTCCACCGCGGTGGTGCCGAAGCCCAGTTCCCGCAGCTCACCCAGCCCGGCCGGGCGAATGCCCGGCGGGCGGTCACCGCCGAAACGGACGTTGGCCGGCCGACCGCCGTCGGGCGGCAGCAGGTCCAGCGCCGCCTCCAACTCGCGGCCGGTCGGCAGCCGCAGCTCCCGGTCCGCCCAGGCGAACAGGTTCCCGCCCGAGGAGTACGCGACCCCGGTCACCACATGGTCGTGGTCGACACGGTAGCGCCACAACCGGTGCGGCAGGGCGGTCGACTCGGCGGACGTCGACATCCGCTGCAACAACCGCACCGCCGAGGACGT
Organism: Micromonospora sp. ATLC16; assembly: GCF_057196645.1. Taxonomy (NCBI): domain Bacteria; kingdom Bacillati; phylum Actinomycetota; class Actinomycetes; order Micromonosporales; family Micromonosporaceae; genus Micromonospora; species Micromonospora sp. ATLC16. Next base: position 39,816 of record NZ_JBXUOW010000045.1, on the reverse strand, counting down.
GCCCACGGTCACCGCCGTCCGGGTGGGGTCGACGCAGCCGGAGCCGACGTTGGAGGCGGCCCCGTCACCGAGCGGCGGGGACCACCGGGCCCGGGCCAGGGCCGGCCACCGCCGCCCGTACTCGGCGCGCAGCCTCCCGTGCCAGCCGCGTGGGGCCAACTCGGGAAGGTCGGCAGCGTCGCTGCCGGCCAACGCGCAGGCCTCCGGATCCCAGTCGAGGGTGTGCAGGTCCAGCAGGCCGGTCCCGGACGCCTGGGAAATCGACATCGGCGCCTCGGTGAGCAGCCCGCCGAGCACGTACTCGACCAGTCCGGTGAACCGGGCGACCCGGTCACCGGTGTGGTCCCGCAGCCAGGGCAGCCGCATCGACCAGTAACAGCGGTGCCACCAGGTGCCGGTGCGCTGGTGGAAGGCGTCCGGGTCGGCCGGGCCGATCGCCGTGGCCGAGGGTTCGGGCCGGGTGTCCAGCCAGGTCAGCACCGGGCCGAGCGGCTCGTCGTCGACGCCCAGCGGCACCACCGAGTGCCACTGGCCGCTGATCGCCACCAGCTCCACCCCGTCCAACCAACCCTGCCCGTGCAACTCGTCCAGGCATTCGATCAGGCAGGCCAGGTAGGCACGGGCGTCCAGGGTGCCGGCACCCTCGTCGTCGACGGTGACCACCATGCGGCGACGAGCCAACGCTCCCGGCAACGGTCGCGCGTCGTCCATCACGAGCCCACGCACCGACGAGGTGCCCAGGTCCAGCGCGAGAATCTTCATCGCGGGTCAACGTACCCGGTGATCGTGACGCGACAACGCTGCCGGGCACCGGGTCCGCCGATCGGCTTCCGCGCCGACCGTCCGACGCATAGACTGTTCGCATGCTCGCGCGATTGACCTGCTGGTGGCCCGCCGACCCGGCGGCCCTCCCCCGCGCGTAGCTTCATCCCACGCGGCCGCCCGACGAGGCGGCCGCCGGTCATGTCCCCGGAGCCGCCCCCGACAGCGGTCACCGGCCCGAGGAGACCGATGCACCAGCTCACCGACCTGCTCACCACGCTCGCCGCCGGCCTCGACCCCGGCCCGTTCGCCCTGTTACGCCGCGACGGCGCCGAGCATCTCGACCTGTTCACCGGCACCGTGACGACCGTCGACCGGCTCGCCGACCTTCCCCTGCCCGCCGCCACCGCCGGCCCGGCGACGCTGGCCCTGGTGCCGTACCGGCAGATCGCCGAGCGGGGCTTCGCCTGTGCGGACGACGGGGTACCGCTGGAATGCCTCCGCATCGACCGCCACCACCGGCTGCCGTTGGCCGGCGTGCTGGACGCGCTGCCGACCGCGCCCGTCCGCACCACCGGCGCCGCCTTCGACATCAGCGACGACGAGTACGCCGCCATCGTGGCCCGGGTGCTGACCGACGAGATCGGCCACGGCGAGGGCGCCAACTTCGTCATCCACCGCTCCCTGCGCGCCCAGGTGCAGGGTGCCCCGCTGGCCGCCGCGCTGGCCGCGCTGCGCTCGCTGCTGATCCGGGAGCGCGGAGCGTACTGGACGTTCGTGGTGCACACCGGGACGCGCACCCTGGTCGGCGCCAGCCCGGAGCGGCACGTCAGCGTCGACGACGGTCTGGTGCTGATGAACCCGATCAGCGGCACCTTCCGGCACACCGGCGCCGCCGCCGACCGGGCCGCGCTGCTGCGCTTCCTCGCCGACACCAAGGAGACCGAGGAGCTGTACATGGTCCTCGACGAGGAGTTGAAGATGATGGCCACCGTCGCGGAGCACGGCGGGCAGGTGGTCGGGCCGTACCTGAAGGAGATGTCGCACCTGGCGCACACGGAGTACCTGCTGGCCGGACGGGGCACGAAGGACGTACGCGAGGTGCTGCGGGAGACGATGTTCGCGCCGACGGTGACCGGCAGCCCGATGGAGAACGCCTGTCGGGTGATCGCCCGGCACGAACGCACCGGACGCCGCTACTACTCCGGGGTACTGGCCCTGCTCGGCCACGACGAGACGGGCCGGCAGACCCTCGACGCACCCATCCTGATCCGTACCGCCGAGATCTCTGCCGCCGGTGAGCTGCGGGTACCGGTCGGCGCGACCCTGGTCCGCCACTCCACCCCCGCCGCCGAGGTAGCGGAGACACACGCCAAGGCCGCCGGGGTGCTGGCCGCCCTCGGTCTCGGACCGCAGGCGCCGGCCGCGCCGCACCCCACACACCGGCTGGCCGATGATCCGCAGGTGCGCGCGGCACTCGCCGCCCGCAACGCCCCGTTGGCCCGGTTCTGGCTGGACCAGCGGCCACCGGGCGCGCTGGCCCTGCCCGCCCTCGCCGGCCGCCGGGCCCTCATCGTCGACGGGGAGGACACCTTCACCGGGATGCTGGCCCACCAGCTCGGCGCCCTCGGCCTGTCGGTGACCGTCCGGCCGTGGCAGGACGAACAGCCGGTCCGGGCGTACGACCTGGTGGTGGTCGGCCCGGGCCCGGGTGACCCGACCGGCGACACGGAGAAGATGACCAGGCTGCGTGTCCTGCTCACGGAGTTGCTGGACGCCGGGCACCCGACGCTCGCCGTCTGTCTGGGCCACCAGCTCCTCGCCGGTCTGCTCGGGTTGTCCGTGCACCGCCGGGACGCGCCCTACCAGGGGCTGCAACGCACGGTCCCCCTGTTCGGCACGCCCCGCCGGGTCGGCTTCTACGCCACCTTCACGGCTCGCGCCACCGCTGACCGCCACGACGGGCCGTACGGGCCGGTGGAGCTGGCCCGCGACGAGGCCGACGGCGCGGTACACGCCCTGCGGGGCCGCGGCTTCGCCGGCGTGCAGTTCCATCCCGAATCGGTGCTCAGCCCGGACGGCGTGCCGGTGCTGACCGAGCTGCTGCGCGACCTGCTGCCGGCACCGGCCGGCGAGTTGTCCCCGGCGGCGCAGGCATAGCCGGCCCGATCCCGGGTAGCGCTGTGGACAGCCGACTGTCCGGGCGGGTCTGAGAGCCCCCGCCCGGACCGTCGGTCCTTCTGCCCTGGACCGCTCAGCCGGCCAGGCCCTGCTTGAGCGCCGCGCCGATGTGTACCGCCCGCTTGGCGGTCAGCGCCATCGCCCCCAGCGCGACGTGGTCGGGTGCGATCTCGCCGTTGTTGCTGGTGTGCGAGGCACCGTACGGGTTGCCGGCGGTGAACTGGCTCGGCTCGGTGTACCCGGGGGCGACCACGATCCCGCCCCAGTGGTAGAAGACGTGGAACAGCGAGAGCAGCGTCGACTCCTGCCCACCGTGCTCGGTGGCGGTGGAGGTGAAGGCCGAGTAGACCTTGTTCGCCAGCGCCCCCTGGCCCCACAGCGGGCCGGTGGTGTCGATGAACTGCTTGAGCTGGGCGGAGACCAGGCCGTAGCGGGTCGGCGAACCGAAGATCACCACGTCCGCCCAGCTCAGGTCGTCCGGCTGTGCCTCCTCCACATCCTGGGTCTCCATCCGGTGCGCATGCCATCCCGAGTTGGAGCGGATCGCCTCGTCCGGTGCCAGCTCGCGTACCTTGCGCAGCCGCACCTCCGCACCCGCCTCACCGGCGGCCTCGCAGGCCGCCTGCGCCATCTGGTAGGTGATGCCCGTGGCGCTGTAGTAGATCACCGCCACCTTGACCTGTGCCGCCATCGCTCGTCCTTTCTTTCGGGATCAGCTTCGGCGACTACCCGATGATTGCGCCGACAAACACCGGCGGTGTCCACCGATACAGGCGGCATAATTTCGGTGGCCGGCACCGGCGGCGAGCTGGCAGGCTGACCGGTGATGGAGATCAGGATCGCGACCGCCGATGACTGGCCCGGAATCTGGCCGTTCCTGCGGGAGATCGTCGCCGCGGGTGAGACGTACACCTGGCCCCGGGACGTCGACGAGGCGCGGGCTCGGCAGATGTGGCTGGTGCCTCCGCCAGGGCGCACCGTGGTCGCCGTCGACCGGGACGGCACGGTCCTCGGCTCGGCCAAGTTGACCCCCAACCAGCTCGGCCCCGGGGCGCACGTCGCCAACGCCAGTTTCATGGTCGCCCCGGCGGCGGCCGGGCGCGGGATCGGGCGGGCTCTCGGCGAACACGTGCTGGGTCTGGCCCGCGCCGACGGCTACCGGGCGATGCAGTTCAACGCGGTGGTGGCGGTCAACACCCGCGCGGTGGCGCTGTGGCGGTCGCTCGGCTTCGAGGTGGTGGGGCGGATCCCGGAGGGCTTCCGACACTCCGCCGAGGGCTACGTCGACCTGCTCGTGATGTATCGGCGACTCTGAGCGGCGCGACGACCGTCGCGCAGCGCCGGATAGCCTGGGCCGGTGATGTTGCCCCTGCCGACCGGCGAGTTCCAGGCGTACCTGTTCGACTGCGACGGCACGATCGTCGACTCGATGCCCCAGCACTACACCGCGTGGCGGGACACCCTCGACCGGTGGGACTGCGCCTTCCCCGAGGACCTCTTCTACGCCTGGGCCGGGCGGCCGACCGCGGACATCGTGGTCGCCCTGAACGAACAGCACGGCCTGGACATGCCGGTGGAGGCGGTCGTCGCCCACCGCGAGACGCGTTTCCAGCAACTGCTGCCGACCGCCGCCGGCATCCCCGGTGTGCTGCAACACATCGACGAAGCGCACGGACGCGTCCCGTTCGCCGTGGTCTCCGGCAGCACCCGGGAGGCGGTCACCGCCTCGCTCGACGCGCTGGGCATCCTCGACCGCTTCGACGTCCTGGTCTGCGCGGGCGACTACGCCCGCCCGAAGCCCGACCCGGAGCCGTTCCTGCGCGCCGCCGAACTGCTCGGCGTACCACCGAGGTCCTGCCTGGTCTTCGAGGACGCGGACCTGGGCATCGAGGCGGCGACCGCGGCGGGCATGGCCGCCGTCCGGGTGCCGCAACCGCGCCGGGGCTGACCGCGAGCCCGCCCCCGGCTTGCTCAAGATATCCGCAAGTTGCGTGGTTCACAGTTCTCGTACAGGTAGGAAAACGTCATCCTGATGGCACCGGTGCCGGCGATCCCGTCGCCGCCCCGCACCGGTCGACCTGAACGGGGGATCGCGCTTCGCCACCAATGACGTTGGCGTAGCGCGATCAGGGGAGCCGCTCGGACACCGGGCAGGTCGTGTTGTCAGTGCCCGCGCCTATGCTGCCGTCGACCAGCGAGTGGAAGGCGGCCGACGACGTGGCACGTCCCGGGACGATCGCACTGAGCGGCTCCGAGGCCCTCGCGCTGCGGATGACCAGCCTGCTGTTGCGCCCTCATCCCAACGCCGCCGCGCCGACGACGGTGGCAGACGTGGTGGAGTGGTTCGGCGCCATGCAGGCACAGGACCTGGCCAGCGGCGCGTGGTCGCTGGGCGTACGGCTGCCCGGGTCGACCCACACCGACGTGCATGCCGCGTTGGAGCGCCGGGAGGCACTGCGGACCTGGCCGATGCGCGGCACCATCCACCTGGTGCCGGCCCGCGACGCCCGTTGGCTGCTGGAGCTGACCGGCGTACGCGCGCTCAGCGGCGCGGCGAAGCGACGTGAGTTCCTCGGCCTGGCGGAGGCGGAAGCGGACCGCGCGGTAGACGTACTGGGTGCGGCCCTCGCCGGAGGCGGCCGGCTGACCCGCGCCGAGTGCGTGGCCGCGCTGGTGGCGGCCGACATCGCCGCCGCCGGTGCGGAGCTGACCACCGTCCTGGTCGACGGCGTCGAGTCGGTGCTGCACACGCCGCTGCTGGACGCGCCCCGCGCCGTGGTGGACGACGTGCTGACCCTGCCCGGCTTCGACGAGTACCTGCTCGGCTACAAGGACCGCGCGCTGATGCTCGACCCGGAGCACAAGCAGGCCATCATTCCCGGCGGCAACGGCGTCTTCCAGGCCACCGTCGTGGTCGGTGGCCGGGTGGTCGGCACCTGGAAACGGAGCCTGACCAGGACCCGCGTCACCCTCACCGTGCAACCGCTGGCCGACCTCGGCCCGGCCCGCCGCGAGCAGGTCGAGCAGGCGCTGCACCGGTACGCCGACTTCCTCGCCCTGCCGCCCCGGGTCAACTGGAGCGACTGAACCGCGAGGCGACCACGGCGCTCAGGCTGGCGAGTCCCGCCAGCACCGCGACCGACCCGCCCGGCCCGAGCGACGGACGGACCGCAGGGACGACCGGGCCGAGGAACACGTCGGCGTAGTTGGTCATGACAACGACGGCGGCCACGATCGTGCCGACACCGAACCCACCGGCCACCAGCGACAGCCATCCTCGACGGCCTGGCTGGACGATCGTCCACACGGTGACCACGTTGAGTAGAACGGCCGCGCCGGCATACCAGCCCCACCCCGGGAACTCGGTGAGGCGTACGGCCCGGTCGCCGTACCAGGCCCAGGGCAGGCCGAAGGCCGCGATGAGGGTTCCTGCCGCGCCAGCGACGGCGGCGGCTCGAATGACGACCTTCGACATCACGTCTTCCCACGGGTCTACGGGCCATGACGGCTGCGCGGTGCCCACCCAGGCTGATCCGGCACTCCGACTGAGGATCCCACGACGGGTTTCGCCGTGACGGCACTTGTGCCCGAGCCGTCAAAAGCGAGATCATCACGCATGCTCGACCCCTCACCCGAGGACGACGGGACTTCGCCGACTGTTCCGACGCCGGCCTTCGTGGGTCGCGATCGGGAGATGGCGGCGCTGCGGGGCGCCGTGGCCCGGCCACCGGCGATCGTGCTGGTGGAGGGCGAGGCGGGGATCGGGAAGAGCCGGCTGCTGCGAGAGTGGTTGGCGGTGCCGGACCAGCGCACCGCCTTGGTCTCGGTGTGCCCACCGCTTCGCGAGTCGCTGACCTTGGGACCGATCGTCGACGCATTCCGTGGGGTCGACACTCCGGTGTCGCGATTGCCGCTCACCGCGCTCGCGGGTGCGTTACGGCCCCTGTTCCCTGAGTGGTCCTCGGACCTGCCGCCCGCGCTGCAACCCTTGGACGATGCGAAGGCGGCACGGCATCGCCTGTTCCGCGCCCTGGACGAGCTGCTGCGGGCGCTGCGGGTCGACGTTCTCGTGCTCGAGGACGCTCACTGGGCCGACGAGGTGACCTTGGAGTTCCTGCTGTTCGTCACCTCCCGGCAGCAAACGGACGGGCCAAGCCTGGTGATCTCCTATCGGCCGGAGGAGGTGGGCGACGGGTCGCTGTTGCTGCGGCTGACGTCCCGGTTGCCTGCGGGCGTGACCCAGCTGAGGATCGCCCTGGCCCCGATGCGACCCGACGACACGGCAGCGCTGGTGTCCTCGATGCTGGACGGCAACCCGGTATCGCACGAGTTCGCGACGTTCCTGCACGAGCGGACCGGTGGCGTTCCGCTGGCACTGGAGGAGTCGGTACGCCTCGCGTGCGACCGTGCCGACCTCGTCTTCCGCGACGGGCAGTGGGTCCGGCTCAAGCTGCGCGAGCTACGGGTGCCGCCAACGGTGCGCGACTCCACCCGGGAGCGGGTGGGCCGGCTGTCGCCGCCGGCACAGCAGGTGTTGCGGGCCGCGGCCACGTTGGCCGAACGGTCATCGGTGGCCACGATCGCGGCGACCGCCGGCCTGTCACCCGCCGCGTGTCAGGACGCCATCGCGGAGGCGGCCGACGCCGGCGTCCTGGACGCGGGCGACCGCGGCCAGTGGCGGTTCCGGCATGTGCTGGCAGCCACGGCTGTCTACGAAGCGATCCCGTTGACCGACCGTAGACGCCTTCACCTGCTGGCTGGCCGCGCTTTGGAGAACATCCATCCGCAGCCGGTGGCACGCCTTGCCCACCACTTCCGTGAGGCGGGCGAAACCCGGTGCTGGGCGCGCTACGCCGAGCAGGGTGCCGAGCGGGCCGTAGCCTCGGGTGACCACACCAAGGCGGTCGACTTGCTCGTCGAACTGTTGCGGTATGCCGTGCTGCCGGCGGTGGATCGGACCCGGGTCGCGCGCATCGCCGGAGTTGCCGCACTGGGCCGTCGTGAACCGGTCGACGAGGTCTACCACCGTGTGATCCGTACTCTGCGCTCGGTGCTGGAGACCCCCGGCCTCTCCGCCCGCCAGCAGGCCGAGATCCGCAATCCCCTGGGTCGGCTCCTGATCCGCGGGGGCGAGGCGCAGGCCGCACTCAGCGAGCTGGAGCAGGCGGTGGCCAACCTCGACCACGACCCGGTCGAGGCGGCTCGGGCGATGACCTACCTCGGATGGGCCTATGCGGGACCGTGGCCGGCGTCGACTCATCGGCGTTGGCTTGATCGCGCCGCTGAACTCACCACGGAAGTCGACTCTCCCGCAGAGCGGCTGAACCTGGCCGGCAACCGGGCCGCGGCGTTGCTCATGCTCGGCGAAGCGGAGGCCTGGGACGTCGTCGCTGACCTACCCGTCGACGGTGCGACCTCGGCGGAGCGTCTCGACGTGGCCCGCATCCACACGAATGTCGGGACGGGCGCGCTGATCTGGGGTCGGTACGCCGACGCTGAGGAACACCTCGCCGTGGCGATCCGCCTTGCGGAGGCCGAGCAGGCGTCCCGGTTGCAGCATAATGTCCGACTCGAACAGGCCAACCTGGCGTGGCTCACCGGCCGGTGGGAGGGGCTCGCGGACCGCAGCGCGGCACTCGCCGACGCCGACCGGGACCGGCCGGCGCACTACCTCGGCAGTATCCGGCTCGCGGCGCGGCTGGCAGCCGCAACCGGACGGCGGCGGGCCGCGGAGGAGCAGTTCCGCCTGGTTCTCGAGGAGGCCGCCCGTCTCGGCGCAGCCGACGACACGATGGAGGCCGCCGCTGCGCTTGCCAAACTGTGGCTGGCGGACGGAAACAGCGGCCGGGCGCTGCAGGTCACGAACGAGCCGATGGACACCGTCCGGAGAAAGGGCATCTGGATCTGGGCGACCGACCTCGTGCCCGCCCGGATCGAGGCGCACCTCGCCGCCGGCGACCTCGCGACCGCGACCCGCCTGGGCGACCAGCTCGCCAGGGGACTGCGTGGCCGAACGGCGCCTGCGCCCCGCGCCGCGCTCGCCGTGTGCCGTGCTCTGCTGCTCGCCGCGGCCGGAGACCACGCTCGCGCGGCGACGGCACACGACCGGGCGGCGCGCGCCTGGAGCGCGTTGCCGCGCCCCTACGACGCCATGCTCGCCCGGGAGCGTCAGGCCGAGGCGCTCATCGCGCAGGGCCAGATCGAACACGGCCGGGAGCTGCTGGCCGCACAGTACGAGCAGCTGTTCAGGCTCGGGGCTCGCGGCGACGCAGACCGTGTCGCACAGCGGCTTCGCGAACACGGTGCCGAGGTCCCGCGACTGTGGCGCGGTGGCCGACGAGGGTACGGCGACCAGCTCTCACCGCGCGAGCTCGACGTGGTTCAACTGGTTGTCGCCGGCAAGACCAACCGGGAGATCAGCCGGATCCTGGCCAAGTCCCCGGCCACGGTGGATCAACAGCTGCGTGCGGCGATGCGCAAGCTGAAGGTGACCTCCCGGACTGCGCTCGCGGTCAAGGCAGTCGAGGCCGGAGTGTTCGCCGAAGAGGACTTTCTCGACGCCCCGTCGTGAAAATTGACGTATCCGCTGGATAGCGACGACCACTCGGTCCCCCCGAGCATGGCTCCATGATCCATCGCCCTATGGCAATGCATGCCTGAGCAACCATCCGCGCGTGACGATGCCGCCACCGAGCACCCGCCAGCAACCGAGCTGCTCCGCGAGCCGCGCGTCAGTGCCCCCGACGCCCACGACGCCGACGGTGGCGACGACCACAACAACCACGACCCCTACCAACCCCTGTAGGCCGAAGGATCGACATGAAACTCAAAGCCCTCGCGGCTACGCTGGCCGCAGCAGTCGGTTTGAGCGTGATCCAGGCATCACCGGCGTCCGCCGCCGTGCCGGATCCAGGTGCCGCCGCCGACAAGATCGCCTCGGATCTGAAGGACCGGTTCCGCACGGCTCCGGCTGCTGACTTCTGGATCACGTTCGACACCGCAGCCGACCTAGAGCCGGCGAAGAAGATCACCGACTGGAACGCTCGCGGTCAGTTCGTCTACGACGCGCTGGTCACAGCGGCGAAGAACTCCCTGGCGTCCGTCTCGGCCGAGCTCGACCGGGCGGGCGTCGAATACACCTCCTACCCGATCGTCAACAAGGTGCTCGTGAAGGGGGGCAACGAGAAGCTCGCCCTCGACGTGGCCACGAAGGTGCAGGTCGCCGAGATCCAGGCGACGCCGCAGGTCGCGCTGATCGAGCCCGTCGACGAGAAGGGCCTGGCTGACCGGGCTGCCCGCCCCGCCGACCCGAAGGCCACCGACGATGAAGGCGCCTCCACGTGGGGTCTCGACGCCATCCACGCTCCGCAGGCGTGGGCCATGGGCGCCACCGGTGCGGGCATCACCGTGTCCAACCTCGACTCGGGCGTCCAATTCGACCACCCCGCGCTGATGCACCAGTACCGCGGCACGAAGCCCGACGGCACCTTCGACCACAACTACAACTGGATGGCCACCCGGGGCACGTGCACGGGCGCACCCTGCGACGACGACGGACACGGCACGCACACCATGGGCACCATGGTCGGCGACGACGGCACCAACCACGTCGGTGTCGCCCCGGACGCGCAGTGGATCGCGACGAACGGCTGCTGCGAGAGCACCGGTGTCGAGTCGCTGCTGCGGTCCGGCTGGTGGCTGCTCGCCCCGACCGACGTCCACGGGGACAACCCGGACCCGTCCAAGCGCCCGCACGTCATCAACAACTCGTGGGGCCAGTCCGTCGAGCACAGCTTCGACGACTTCTTCCGGGCCATCGACGAGGCCTGGAGCGCCGCCGGCATCTTCAGCGTCTGGTCTTCGGGCAACACCGCGCCGTACGCGGCCTGCGACACCGTCTCCTCGCCCGGCTCCGCCGCGAGCGCCTACTCCGTCGGTGCCTACCGGTCGGACGGTACGCTCGCGTTGTTCTCCCGCAAGGGCGAGGGTGAAGGTGGCGAGGTCAAGCCCGAGATCTCCGCACCGGGCGAGGGCGTCCGCTCGGCCTACCCGAACAACGGCTACGCCCAGTTGTCCGGCACCTCGATGGCGGCACCCCACGTCGCCGGCGCCGTCGCGGCACTGTGGAGCTACGACCCGACCCTCATCGGGCAGGTCGAGACGGCTCGCCGCCTGCTCGCCGAGTCGGCCGTCGACGTCGACGACACCGAGTGCGGCGGCACCGCCGAGGACAACAACAAGTACGGCGAGGGGCGGCTCGACCTCGTCCGCCTGCTCGAGCTCGCGCCCCGTGAGGGCGGCACCCTCACCGGTGTCGTCACCGCCGACGGCGCCCCGGTCTCCGCCGCCAAGGTGACGATCAGCGGGCCGTTCAGCCGGTCGACAAGAACCGACGAGGACGGCCGGTTCACCACGAACCTGCCGGCCGGCGACTACCAGCTCAGCACCCAGGCTTTCGGCTACCTGACCGCGACCGCGGACGTCACGATCTCCCTCGGCCAGGACACCTCCGTCAAGCTACCGCTCACGGCCGCCGCGAGGCACGACGTCAGCGGCAGGGTCGTCGATGAGAAGAAGCGGCCCGTACCGAACGCCGACGTCTCCGTCCGGGACACGCCGCTGAAGCCGGTACGCACGGACGCCAACGGCGCGTTCACGATCGGCGCCGTACCCGAGGGCGGGTACACGCTGGACGTCAAGCCCAACGCCTGCTTCGCGCCCGCGACCGTCCCGCTGACCGTCGGCGCGCAGAACGAGTCGCGTGAGATAACCGTCGGGCTCGTCGTTGACGAGGGCGGTTACAGCTGCGCCGTCTCCGACGGCGAGTACCTGCGCGGCACCGACCCGGTCGCGTTCACAAGTGGCGTGTGGGCGACGGTGCAGCTGCCGTTCCCGGTCGCGCTCTACAACGGCAGCCACGACACCCTCAGTGTCAGCCGGCGCGGCGTGATCTCCCCGGACACCAGCACCGGACCCGGGTTCGGCGGCGCGGGAGTCTTCCCGTTCTACGTCCAGAGCCCCGTCGAGTTCGCCCCTGGCGGCGGAGTCTTCACGGCGGCCACCAAGGTCAACGGCGAGGACGCGTTCGTCGTCGAGTTCCGCAAGGCCAGGATCTGGGCCTATCCGACCCGGTCGGAGCACACCGAGCCGGTGAACTTCTCGGCCACGCTCACCCGCTCCGGCACCGTGATCTTCGGGTACGGCGACGGCGTCGGGACCGACGACCCGGTGACCGCCGGCGCCCACGCCGTCACCGGCATACAGGGCTGGGCTGGCGTCGACGGCATCCGGTTCTCCGACAGCGCCCCGGTGCTGCGCGACGGGATGATCGTCACCTACGACCTGCCTGACTTCGGGTACCTCGACACGACCGTCGTCGACCAGAACGACGGGCTGCCGGTGGCCGGGGCCAAGGTCTCTTTCACGAATCCGAATGGGCTCGTCGAGACCGTCACCACCGACGCGACGGGCATCGTGCATCGCCAGCTTCCGCTCGGCAGCTACACCATGACGGTCGACAAGTCGAACTACACGACCTCGACACACCCCTTCACCCTCGACAAGCTCTACGCGAATGCCAAGATCGACGTACGGCTGACCACGGGTGTCGCTGGCCTGAAGGCCGACGGCCTCGACGCGCTGTTGGGTACCGACCAGAACGGCGTGGGCTCGCTGACGCTCACCAACAAGGGTTCCGCCCCACTCACGTACGACCTGGGCGAGGCCGCGCGCCACCCCGACCTTGACGCCGCCGCGGCCACCAGGCGCACCGGGAAGGGTGCGGACAGCACGATCGACCTCGCCGCGTGGCGGGCGGGCGCAAGCGGCCTGAAGCCGTCGAACGTCGACGGCAAGGCAGCGACGGCGAGCGCCGCGGAAGCTCAGGCGGCCGGCAAGGTCGGCGCGACCGCGGGCGGTGACGTCATCACCCGGATCGCCATCCCGGGCACCATCGACGAGAAGGAGCCCACCGGCATCGGGTACGACGGCGACGTCTGGGTCCACGACTACTTCGCGCGGACCAACACCGCCTACACGGTGACCGGCAAGCCGACCGGGAAGGTCTTCGACGCGTCGTGGAACCCCGCGTACCGGGCGTTCGACATGGCGCTCGACACCAGGACCGGTGACATGTGTCAGATGGAGGACAGCCCCGCCAGCTTCATCCACTGCTTCGACCGGAAGACCGGGACGAAGACCCGGCAGATCAAGGGTGACTGGTCCACGCTGCAGCTGACCGGACTCGCCTACAACCCGAAGGCGGACGTGTTCTATGTCGGCGGCCGGGCGAACGGCATGATCGGAACCGTCGCCGGGACGTCGCACGACAACCCGGGTGCGTTGCTGTCCTTCTGCGCCCCACCGCTGCCCGAGGTGATTGGCCTGGCCTACAACCAGACGTCCGACACCATCTGGTACACCGACCTCACCTCGAATCGGCCCACCCGCCTGCTGCAGGTCGACCCCGACGACTGCTCGCTGGTGAACGCATGGTGGTTCCCCGACCAGAAGCCACGCCAGGGCGGCGGGCTCGAGACCGACTCGACCGGTGCGCTGTGGGCGGTGGACCAGATCGCCGATGACGTCGTGCTTGTTGACGTCGAGGACGACCTGCTGACCGACCTGCCGTGGCTGTCGCTCTCCTCGACCGGCGGAACCCTCGCCCCGGGTGAGTCGACCACCGTCAGGGTCTCGATCTCCTCGAAGGACACCAAGCCAGGAGTTCTCGGCGCGAACATCGTGGTCAGGTCCGACTCCGGACGCCAGTCCAAGACCTACATCCCGGTGACGCTCACGACCACGAAGTACCAGGTCGGCGTCAACGCCGGCGGCCCCTCCTTCACCGACGCCTCCGGCTACACCTGGTCCGGCGACCAGGCCGCGAGCAAGAGGGCGTGGGGCTACGAGGGCAAGACGAAGGTCGCCACCACGAAGGCCGGCATCGCGGGCACGACGGACGACGCCCTGTTCCAGTCGCAGCGCACCACGCGGCAGAAGGAGCTGTTCTACCGCTTCCCCGACGCGCCCAAGGGCACCTACGCGATCGACTTCGGGTTTGCCGAGATCGAGAAGGTGGCGAAGGGGAAGCGGGTGTTCGACGTCCTCGTGAACGGTTCGCTTGCGGAGTACGCGTACGACGCGGCCGCGGTCGTGGGGTCGAACACCGCCGACTGGCGCACCGCCGTCGTGCAGCACGAGGGTGGTCCGCTGACCGTGGAGCTGCGGGGCTCGAAGGGACTGAAGGCCCCGACCGTTGCCGCGCTGCGGGTGACGCGCGATCCGCGCGCGGACGCGGCGGAGCCGGAGCCCCAGCCCGAGCAGCCGGAACCGGGCCCCGTGCCGGTGGCCCCCGCCGGTCGCTCGTACTCGATGACGGTGACCGACGGGCTCTACCGCCAGGGCACCGAGGAGTCCGGGTGGCACGGCGATGACGTCTGCGGCGTGCTGTGGTTCGACTCCAGCTTCCTGTTCCCGTTCTACGACACGGCCTGGGACGGCGTGTGTGTGACGACGAACGGCATGCTTGTCTTCGACCGCTACAGCACACTCCGAAACAACACGGCTCTGCCGTCGCCGAGTCCGGTGGACGCGATCTATCCGCTCTGGGACGACCTCATCGTCGACGCCCAGGCAGGCATCTACCTCGGCACGACCCAGGTGGACGGGGTGGCGGCGCAGGTCATCGAATGGCGCGATGTCACCTTCGACAGCGACCCGACGGCTCGCGTGAGCTTCTCGGTCACCCTGGTCGCGGACGGTCGGGTCCAGATCGGGTACGGCGACGGCATCGGCGGCGACAATCCCCTCACCCGAGGGTCGTCGGCGACGGTCGGCCTGCAGAGCCTGGCGGGCAATCCCGCGAGCCAGTACTCCTTCGACGAGCCCATCCTGACGGCCGGCCTGGGGCTGGAGTACACCCTCCCGGCCGCAGGCACGATCGAGGGCACGGTCACCGACGCGAACGACAGCGAGCCGATCGCGGGTGCCATCGTCACGCTCGGCGGGCCGAGCGGCGAACGGGTCATCACCGCCGACGAGCAGGGCCGGTGGAAGGCCCAGGCGCTGGTCGGCGAGAACACCGTGCAGGTCTCGGTGCCGAACTACGTCACCGCCAGCCACCCGGTGACCATCGCCAAGAAGGATCAGGCCGAGGTGGTCGACACGGCGTTGACCACGGGCGTCGCCACCGTCACGACAGGTGACCTCGACTGGCTCCTCGACAGGGACCAGAAGGCGACGGCCGACGTGACCGTGACCAACACCGGCTCCGCCCCGCTCGAGGTGCGGATCAGCGAGCGGAAGCGCACCAGCGACGGCGGGCACGAGGCCGCCGACCTTCCGTGGCTGACCCTCACTGGCGCGGCCGCAACCGGCACGGTCGAGCTCGCGGTCGGCGAGTCCACCACGGTCACGGCGACGGCTGACAGTGCCGACGTCGAGCCCGGCCTGCTCGCCGGCGCCGTGCTCGTGGCGTCGAACGCCGGCAAGGGCGAGGCCCAGCTCAAGCCGGTCCGCATGGCGACCTCGGCCTACTGGAAGGGCGTCAACGTCGGCGGTGCCGGGTACATCGGCACCGACGGCTTCGTCTGGTCGGGGGACCAGCGGCTCGATTCGCGGCCGTGGGGCTACGTCGGCGGCAAGGCGCGTGCCACCAAGGCCGACATCGCCGGCACCGAGGACGACGCGCTGTTCCGCACCCAGCGGACCGGCAAGACGTTCAACTACGTGTTCAGGAACGCGCCCGCCGGGAAGTACCGAATCACCCTCGACTTCGCGGAGATCGAGAAGGTCAGGCCCGGCCAGCGTGCCTTCGATGTTCTGGTCGACGGCAAGGTCGCGCTACACGACCACGATGTGCAGGCGAAGGTGGGTGCGCTGACCGCCGACGTGAACACGTTCACCGTCGAGCACACCGGTGGCGATCTGAAGGTCGAGCTTCGCCGCGAGAAGGGCGAGCGCGACCCGGTCCTCAACGCCCTCAAGGTCCAGCAGGACCCGCGCCTGTGAGATAGCCGCACCTGTCCGTCAACAATGGTCAGAGCCGCCACGAAGGATTTCCTCCGTGGCGGCTCTGACCACGACTAGGTCAGGAAGGCACGCACCGTGTCGGTGATGGTCGGCCAGTCCGCGGCGAACTCGTAGAAGTGGTGATCGGCCTGGCTCTCGATCAGCTCGGCCCCGGAGATCCCGGCGAGCAGTGCCTCGGCGTGGGCGAACGGCACCGCACCGTCGCGACGGCTGGCGATCACCAGGGCCGGCTGGGTGACCTGCGCGGTGAGGTCGTCGCGGGGGCGCAGGTCGTTGCAGAAGCCGGCGCCGGAGCGCATCCGGGAGAAGAGCCAGACCAACTGGGTACGCTGCGCCGGGGTCAACTCGGCGAGCACCTGGTCCGCCGGGCCGGTGGCCAGGCCGGCGAACAGTTGCCGCAGGCCACGCTCCGGTGAGCGGCGCAGCAGTGAACGCATCCCGCCCCACGTCACGCCCTCGGTGCGGGGCGAGAACATCAGCCCCGCCAGCAGGCGGGTACGGCGGTCCGGATAGGGCAGCGGCCCCACCGCAGCCTGTGTGATCAGCCGCTGCACCAGGTCCGGATGACGGGCCGCGAAGGCCACCGCGGTCGGCCCGCCCGCGGAGATGCCGACCGCCGCCGTGACCCGCTCGATGCCCAGGTGCCGGCACAGGTCGGCGGTCACGTCGGCGAAGCCGGGCACGGTCGTCCCGGTGGTGACCGGGGTGCGGCCGTACCCAGGACGCGACGGCGCCAGCACGGTGACGTCCGCCTCGGCGTAGACCCGCTCGTCCAGGGCCAGACCAGCGCGCATGTGACCACCGTGAAACACCACGACGACCACGTCCCCGCGCTGGTCCAACCGATACTCCACCGGGCCGGCGGACAGGGTCACGGTGGTCGTCGGCCGCTCCGTAATGGAGGTCATCAGACGAGGTTAGAGCAGCCGGACCGCGCCGTCGGCTCCGCATTCTGCCCACGGCAGAGATCCTTGGCCGCGCCGCGCCGCCGCTGCTTGGCTGGACGCCATGGAGACACTGGTTCTGGGCGGGACGGCGTGGCTGGGGCGGGAGGTGGCCCGGCAGGCCGTCGACCGGGGACATGCCGTCACCTGCCTGGCCCGTGGAGACAGCGGAGCGGTGCCGGACGGCGCGGTCCTTGTCGCCGCGGACCGCAGCGACCCGACAGCGTACGACGTGCTGCGCGACCGTGACTGGGACGCCGTCATCGAGGTGTCGTGGCAGCCGGGCTTCGTCCGGCAGGCCCTGAGTGCGCTGGGCGGCCGGGCCCGGCACTGGAGCTACGTCTCGTCGGTAAGCGCCTACGCCAGCCATGACACACCCGGCGCCGACGAGTCGGCGGCCACGCTTTCGGCAACGATGCGGGAGGTGGTCGACCGTGCGGAGTACGGCGAGGCCAAGGTGGCCTGCGAGCAACTCTCCGCCTCCGAGGTGGGAGACCGGTTGCTGGTGGCCCGAGCCGGGTTGATCGGTGGCCCCGGCGACCACACCGATCGCTCCGGCTACTGGGTGGCCCGGGCCGCCCGCGCCCCCGAGGCGCCGATGCTGGTACCCCGTACCCCCGATCTGCCCACGCAGGTGGTCGACGTGCGCGATCTGGCCGCCTGGCTGCTGGACAGCGCCGCAGCCGGCAGGGTCGGCACGTTCAACGCGCTCGGCCCGGTGGTGCCCTTCGGTGAATGGGTCGCCCTATGCCGCGCCGTCGGCGGGCACACCGGTCCGGTGGTCGACGCCGACGCCGACTGGCTGGTGGCCCGGGGCGTAGCCCAGTACATGGGCCCGGAGTCGCTGCCGATGTGGCTTGTCGAACCGGGCTGGTCCGGCTGGTCGGCGCGCAGCGGCGCGGCAGCCGTCGACGCCGGGCTGCGCCACCGGCCACGCCCAGACCTGCTGGCGGACACCCTTGCCTGGGAGCGGGAGGCCGGACTGCACCGCGACCGGCGCGCCGGCCTGAGCGCCAGCCGAGAGGCCGAGCTGCTCGACGCCCTGAGCCGGGCGAGCGCCCCCGGTCAGACTGCCAGGGGCTGCGACGGACAAACGCTGTAGCTGGCCGAGGAGGCGACAACATCAGGGATGTTGTCGTGTCAAGCCACCGCGAGGCAGCAACATCCCTGTAGTTGTACGGCCCGGCGAACGCCCCTCCGCCTCTTCCCGCACCCCGCCCTGGCGCAGCCGAAGCACCGGACTTACCTCCCGCCGGGACGAGTCATCGTGACTGGACTACCGGCGCGAATCCGTCTCCATTGTCCGCTCACGTTGGCAACGGCCGCCGGCTGCGCTCGCTCTCGGCGGGGCCACCTTGGCGAGGTAGCGGCTTACGGAGGATGTAGTTGAGACCGAACTCGGTATCGCTGGTGCGGACGTCGACGTAGCCCAGCCGGTGGTAGAAGCCGTGCCCGGTGATGCTGGCGCCGGTTTCCATGTGGTCGAACCCGTCCGCCGCCGCGAGTTCCTCGACGTGCCCAATCAGCCGGCGGCCGACGCCGCGACCGATCGCCCCCGGATGCACGAACATCGTGAAAACCTTGTTGCCGTCGCGGGACACCGTGCCGACGACCTCGTCCCACTCGGCGACGAATACCTGACGTTCCATTGCCAGTTGCGCCAACCGCTCGGCGGTGAAGTGGGCGCACATCCGCTCGATGAGCTCTGCCACCGCCGAGGCGTCGTCCTGCCGGAACAACCGCACCCGCGTCACGCGGCCATTCTGCCTCGGTGGCGCCGCGACGAAGGACCCGTCTGAGTCAGGCCCGACGGGTGAGCGGGGCGACGAACGCGCGCCACGCGGACGGGGCGAAGGTCAGCGCCGGGCCGGTCGGGTCCTTCGAGTCGCGGACACCGACGACGCCGGGAAGATTGTCGGCAACCTCAACGCAGTTGCCGCCGCTCGCGCCGCTGCGGGTGCTCTTGCGCCACCGGGCGTCACTGAGGTCCATGATGGCTCTCTACTTCCTTCAACAGGTCGATGGACTGCCGGCGTGGTAGCGCCTCGTTCCGGACACTTTCCCACCTCGCTTGAAGCGTAGCCACGTCGTCATCCTTGTCAACGACATCTCCGCCGAGCTGATTTTCGAGATGGCCGACCCAGACGCCCTCCCCGATACGCGCCAATGCGAACGGCCCAGACAGCCCGACGTGCAGACCGCCTCCAAGCGGGATGACGTGAATGTGCACGTGCGGAAGCTCTGCTTGTGCGATCAGGTGGGCGACTTGCTGGGCCATGATGCCGCCGAGGCCGTCGCCGGTACGGCGAAGCGCTGCCTCGTCCAGCACGGCGACGAATTGCGGCGGGCGTTCGCCGGTCAGGATCGCTTGCCTGTCGATACGCGTCCTGACGCGCTGCTCGACGTCGTCATCGGTCAGGCTGTCCACAGTCCGCAATACCGCCCGGGCATAGTGCTCCACCTGCAACAGGCCCGGGATCAGGTTGGGCTCGAAGTAGCGGAGCTGCGTCGCACCGCGCTCGGCGTCGAGCCACGGCAGGAACCACGACGGTGTGCCGAGCTTCGCCGCCAGCCGCTCGAACAGGCCACCGTTGCCCAGCGCGCGGTCGGCGCCTCGGGCGAAGTCCAACGTCAGCGCCCGGGTACCGCCCTCGACAGCGCTGACGTGGGAGGCGCTGAAACCGGCGCCGCGCCCGAATGCCTCTTGCGTCATGCCGGCCGTGCCCCGTGCCCGGCGGATCTCGCCAACGATGAAGGCCGCCACGGGTTCTGGCATGTCACGCATTCAGGGCTCCCCACACTGAAGGTCAACTACCCACGTCGCCACGGAGTCGGCGGCCGTTTCGCCAGCTCAGCCCGGACGCCGGAAGCACCTTCCGAGAGTAGCGGTCTGCACAGCAGAGTGTCACCAGCGGAACCGCAGGCGTGGCACGGCCCATCGGCGGGACCAGCACGGGGCCGCCCGACGGGCGAGCACTCTCGGGCGGCCCTCCCCAACTCCGTGTCGACTGAGGAGGCCCCGCCGTGCCTGTTCCGAAGCCCACGAGCGCCGTACCCGCCCGGCCCGATCGTCGCCATGTCTGGTGATGCGGGAGGACGGTACGCCTCGGGTCGCTCCCGGCGTGTACCTGCTGGACCGGGCGGCCTCCCCGCAGTTCGCCAGCCCGATACTGGTGCGGGTGATCCGCGAGCTGCCAGACCGGCACCCGCCGTACGCCTGGACCTGGGTCGACTGCTACCAGCTCGATCGGCACGGCGACGCGACGGAGAAGCGGCAGTTGTTCGTGATGCCGCAGGGGATGCGTCCGGTACGCCTGGCACCGGTCCCCTACGCCACGCGTCGGCGCCCGCCCCACCCCGCCGCGCGGGCGGGAGGGTGAGCAGCGGCCCGGTCGAGCACGTCGCGTCCCGTCCCACGTGGCGCTGCCGGGCCTGCGGGATCGCCTGGCCCTGTTCCCCGGCGAAGCTGCGTCTGCTCGCCGAGTACCGCGACAACATGCCCGGCCTGATGGTCTATCTGGTGACCTTGCGCGAGGAGGCCGCCGAGCAGCTCGCCGGGCTGGGCGGCAGTGAGCCGCCGACCGACCTGCACCGCCGGTTCACCGACTGGGTTCCGGCACGGTCCCGATGAGCCGCCCGCCCCGGGTCCGCGCACTCCCCCGACGCGGGCCCGGGGCGGGCTCCACCGCTCGGGCTCAGCTGAGATCGGCGGGGTGGCCGAGTTCCTGGGAGATCTGGTTCGCGGTGTCGAGCAGGAGAGGAAGGCTGTCCCTGAGCTTGTCGAGGTTGGCGATGACCTCGATGGCGGTCATCGAGGCGGCGGCGATGACCCGTCCGCGTGAGTCCCTGATCGGTGCGGCCACGCACATGACGTACGTGTCGTGTTCGCCGTCGTCGACGGCCCAGCCCTGGTCCCGGATGCGGACGAGTTCGGCGTCGAGCGACTCGCGGTCGGCGTACGTGGTGGGGGTGAATCGTTCGAAGACGACGTGGGAGAGGAGGCGGTCGCGTTCCTCCGTCGGCAGGTACGCCAGGATGGTCTTGCCGACGGCGCTCGCGTAGATCGACACCGCGCGCCCGATCCGCGACGGCAGCTTGACCGCGTCGAAGGCCGGGCTGTCGACCTTGTCGATATAGATGATCTCGTCCCCGGTCAGCTGCGCCAGGTGCACGGTGTGGCCGGTCTCGCGCTGGAGCGCACGCAGGGGCGCGGCGGCGAACTGGCGCAGGTCCATCGAGCCCAACGCGAGTTCCGACAGTTCGATGATGCCGCTGCCGAGCACGTACGTCCCGGCACCGGTCCGGCGGACGAAGCGCGCCGATTCGAGCGTCTGGAGGATCCGCAGGGCCGTGGACTTGTGGACCCTCAGAACCTCTGCCGCATCGGTGAGGGACAGCGGATGCTCCGCGGCACGGCGGATCAGATCGACCGCACGGCGAATCGATTGCGACAAGGTGGCGTCTCCCTCCACGCGGCGACCCACACGATCGCCTGTTGCATCATATGCAATGACCGCCGCTCCAGGCGCAACTAGACGTTGACACCGTTGCATATAACGCTACGATCGTTGCAGATTCCAGCTCGACGACTCTGACCTGCTACAGGGGAGCGACGATGAGCAAGGAGCCCTGGTTCGGCAGTGCCGCCGAGGCGTTGCCCGACGACGCCGAGGACAGCGTCCTCGTCGGGCGGATCTGGGATCCGTCCGTCGACGGCCCCTCCCCGGTGACCGTCCGCGACGGCAGAGTCATCGACCTCAGCCGCCGGTTCCCGACCGTTCGGGACATCTGCGAACTGCCCGAACCCGCCAAGACCGTGGCCGGGTTGGACGGGCCACGGGTCGGGCGCTTCGACGAACTGCTGGCCAACACCGATGCCACGAACCGGGACCGGAGCCGGCCCTGGCTGCTCGCCCCGGTCGACCTGCAAGCGCTCAAGGCCGCCGGCGTGACCTTTCCCGTGTCGATGATCGAACGCGTCATCGAGGAGCGGGCCCGGGGGGACCTGACCCTCGCGGCGGACATCCGTGGCCGGATGCTCGCCGACATCGGTGCCGACCTGCACAGCCTGGTCCCCGGCTCGGTCGAGGCGGAGCGGCTCAAGACCGCGCTGGTCGCGGAGGGCGTCTGGAGTCAGTACCTGGAGGTGGGGATCGGGCCGGACGCCGAGATCTTCACCAAGGGTCAGCCCCTGTCCGCCGTCGGCACCGCCGTCCCGGTCGGCGTCCTCGCCGCCTCGACCTGGAACAACCCGGAGCCCGAGGTGGCGCTCATCGTCCAGTCCAGCGGTCGGATCGTCGGCGCCACCCTGGGCAACGACGTGAACCTGCGGGACGTCGAGGGTCGCTCCGCGCTGCTGCTCCCCCGGGCCAAGGACAACAACGCCTCATGCGCCCTGGGTCCGTTGATCCGGCTGTTCGACGACCGCTTTCCGCCCGGTCGGGTACGCGATTTGGAGGTGGGTCTCCGGGTCCACGGGGTGGACGACTTTCACCTGGCGGCGACCTCGGAGATGGCGCGGATGTCACGCGACCCGGCGGAGCTGGTGCGGCAGATGATCGGCCCGCACCACCAGTATCCCGACGGCGCCGTCCTGATGCTCGGCACCATGTTCGCCCCCACCCAGGACCGCGAACGCCCGGGTGACGGCTTCACCCACAAGGTCGACGACGTGGTGCGGATCAGCTGCCCGGCGCTCGGCAGCCTGGTCAACCGGGTGCGGCACGCGGAGCAGTGCGAGCCGTGGCGGTTCGGCGTCCGCGATCTCATGAGCAATCTGGCGAGGAGAGACCTGCTGTGAAAGTCACCACCACCGATCCGCGCGACGGCCGGCAACACCCGACGGATCTCACCGAGACGGACGAGGCCGGTGTGGCGACGATCGCCGGCCAGGCGTCCCGAGCGGCACAGTGGCTGTTCGACCTGGGCAGGACGGGCAGGGCGCGGCTGCTGGACGCGGTCGCCAGCTCCCTGGAGTCCCGTCGTGCGGATCTCGTCGCGACGGCGGACGCGGAGACCGGGCTGGGTCAGGCGCGACTCGACTCGGAGCTGACCCGGGCGGCGATCCAGTTCCGGATGTTCGCGGCGGTGCTGCGCGACGGTGGGTACCTGGAGGCGGCCATCGACCACGCCGCCGACACGCCCCTCGGACCCGGCCCGGACGTGCGACGGATGCTCGTGCCCCTCGGGCCGGTGGCCGTCTTCGGGGCCAGCAACTTCCCGTTCGCCTTCTCCGTCGCCGGAGGCGACACCGCCTCGGCGCTGGCCGCCGGCTGTCCCACGGTGGTGAAGGCTCACCCGTCCCATCCGCTGACGTCGCGTGCCTCCGCCGACGCGATCGAGTCGGCCGTGCGCGACCTGGGCGGGCCCGACGGTGTGCTCGCGGCCGTGTACGGAGAGCAGGCCGGCCGTTCGCTCGTCCGCCAGCCAGCGATCCGGGCCGCCGCCCTCACCGGCTCCGTCGGTGCTGCCCGCGCCATCCAGGCGGCCATCGACGAACGCGTCGACCCCGTTCCGCTGTACGCCGAACTGAGCAGCGTGAACCCGATCGTCGTTCTGCCCGACGCGGCGGCCGGCCGGGGGGACCAGATCGCCGACGGGCTGTTCACCTCCTTCACCGCCTCGGGCGGTCAGCTCTGCACCAAGCCGGGGCTGGCGTTCCTTCCGGCGGACCCGGGCGGAGACCGCCTGGTCGACACGCTCCGGGGCAAGGTCGCCTCCGCCGGCGGAATGGTCCTGCTGAACCAGCGCATCCGGGACGCGTACGACAGCGGGGCCACCGCGTTGGAGAAGGCCGGCGCCCGCCTCGTCGCACAACCCCGGATCGACGCCGACGCGGGTTTCACGGTGGCGCCGACGCTGCTGGAGGTCGACCTGCCGGGCCTGACCGCCGAGATCGCCGACGAGTGCTTCGGCCCGCTCATGGTCGTGGTCCGCTACCGCGACGTCGCCGACCTCGACGCCGCGCTGGCGACCGTACCGCCGTCACTCACCGGATCCCTCCACAGCGGACCCGGCGACGACACCGAAGCCGTACGCGGGCTGGTCGACGTCCTCACCGCCCGCTCGGGTCGGATCGTCTTCGACGGCTATCCCACAGGTGTCCGGGTGTCGTGGGCCCAGCACCACGGTGGCCCCTGGCCGTCGACGAACGCCGTGCACACCTCGGTGGGCGCCACCTCGATCCGGCGGTTCCTGCGCCCGCTGGCCTGGCAGAACGCCCCGGAGTGGATTCTCCCCGAGGAGTTGCGAGACGAGTACACCGCGATCCCCCGCCGAGTCGATGGGAGGTGGGTGCCAGGAATCGACCCGCAGCTCTGATGTCGACGCATGGAGCCTCGCGCACCGAGCCCGAAGGGAACCACGTCAATGACGACGACACGAAAACTCGCCACGGTGGCGATGCTCGCCGCCGCGACCGGCCTGGCCGCCTGCTCCTCGGACGACGGCGGCAGCGACGCGAGCAACTGCACCAACACCATCACCAAGCAGGACCTGCCGGTGGTCACGATGTGGGCCTGGTATCCCAACATGCAACTGGTCGTGGACAACTTCAACAAGGCCAACGACGAGGTCCAGGTCTGCTGGACCAACGTCGGGCAGGGCGGCGACCAGTACGACAAGTTCCAGACGGCCATCTCGGCGGGCACCGGCGCGCCCGATGTGGTCATGGTCGAGATGGACCGGATCCCGACCTTCCAGATCCAGGACGCGCTCGTCGACATCAGCGGGTACGGCCTGGACGCGGTCCGGGCCAACTACGGCGAGGGCGCCTGGAAGGACGTCTCGGTCGGCGACGCGGTCTACGGCGTACCGGTAGACGGCGGCCCGCTGGCGATGATCTACCGCAAGGACATCTTCGACAAGTACGACATCACCCCGCCGAAGACCTGGGCCGAGTACGAGCAGGCCGCGCAGCAGGTGAAGGACGCCGGTGGACCTCTCTTCGGCGACCTCGGCGCGAACGTCCCGGCGCTGATGATGGCGCTACAGATCCAGAAGGGCGCGGCCCCGTTCACCTACGATCCCGCCCAGCCGGAGTCGATCGGGGTACGGCTGAACGACCAGGCCTCCAAGGACGTGCTGGAGTACTGGGGCGGTCTGGTACGCAAGGGCCTGGTCGGGACGCAGGACCAGTTCACCCCGGAGTACATCTCCGGGGTGATCAACGGCAACTACGCGACCTACATCTCGGCCGCCTGGGCGCCCGGCTACCTGACCGGCGCGGGCGTCGGTCAGGGCGCGGACACCGGCACGTTCGCGGTGGCGCCGCTGCCGCAGTGGGATCCGAACAGTCCGGTCCAGGTGAACTGGGGCGGGTCGGCCTTCTCCGTCTCCAGCCAGTCGAAACAGCCGGAACTCGCCGCCAAGGCCGCCTACGGCCTCTACGCCGACCAGGAATCGCTCACCGACGGCTGGACCAACCAGATCATCTTCCCGCTCAACCTGACCGCGCTCAACGATCCCGAGTTCGTCGACCTCAAGGTGGAGTTCTTCGACGGCCAGCAGGCCAACAAGGAGGTGTACGTCCCCGCCGCCGACGCATACCAGGGCGTGGTGTACAGCCCCTTCGGTCAGTACTACTACGACGCCATGACCAAGCAGATCAGCGAGATGAGCGCCGGCTCCATCACCGGATCGCAGGCTGCTGACCGGCTCCAGGAAGACGTGACGAAGCACGCCACCGAACAGGGATTCACCGTTCAGTGACCGACCGGGTGGGCCGTGCCGTCCTCCCCCGGCCGGCCCACCCTCCACCCAGCGGCCCTCGTCCCGGAGCCCGAGATGACATCGTTGATCGAGAAGCGCACACCGCGTACCCACGATGAGAGGCGCAAGACCCGCGGCAAGACGCGCCGCCGGGAGCACCTGACCGGGTGGCTGTTCGTCGGGCCGTTCGGGGTCGTCTTCCTCGCCTTCCTCATCGCCCCGCTGGGGTACGCGCTGTACCTGAGCCTGTTCCAGAAGAAGCTGATCGGCGGAACCAGCTTCGTCCTGTTCGACAACTACGTGAAGGCGTTCACCGACCCGAGCTTCCTGTCCGGAGCGTGGTTCGTCATCCGCTTCGCGCTCGTCGCCATCCCGGTCCAGATCGCCGTAGCGCTGGCCATGGCGCTCATCCTGGACGCGGTGACCTCCCTGTTCACCCGCTTCTCCCGCCTGATGATCTTCCTGCCGTACGCGATCCCCACGGTCATCGGGGCGGTGATGTGGGGGTTCCTGTACAGCCGGAGCTTCGGCCCGCTCACCGACGTCTTCGGGTTCTTCGGCGCCACCGCGCCCGACTTCCTCAGCAGCAACCTGATCTTCTACGGCCTGTTGAACATCGTCACCTGGCAGTGGGCCGGCTACTACATGATCATCCTGTACGCGGCCCTCCAGGGCATCGACCCGACGCTCTACGAGGCCGCCCGCATGGACGGTGCCGGACGGTGGCAGGTCGCCCGGCGGATCAAGATTCCGTTGATCGCGCCCGCGCTGATCCTGATCCTGGTCTTCTCGCTGATCGGCACCCTGCAGTTCTTCAACGAGCCACAGATCCTGCGGTACCTCGCGGCGGGCACGATCGGGCCGGACTTCACGCCCAACATGTACGCGTACCAACAGGCGTTCGGGCTGGCCAACTTCAACTACGGGTCGGCGATCTCGTTCGCCCTCGGCGGAGTCGTCTTCATCTGCGTCTACGCCTTCCTGTTCCTCACCCGCAAGCGGAGGAGCTTCCTCTGATGTCCGAGAGCGCCAGCGCCAGCGCCGGCCACCGCCGAGCGCAACGCCACCTTCCGCTGCAGATCCTGCTCGGCTTCCTGGTGATCTACTTTCTCGTGCCGTTCTGGTGGGTCGTCGTCAACAGCTCGAAGGACGCGCCGGGCCTGTTCGGCGGCGGCAACACCCTCTGGTTCGCCGACCAGGTCGACTACCTCGGCAACCTCAGGCAGTTGTTCACCTACGACGGGGGCATCTACCTGCGGTGGCTGCTCAACTCCACGCTGTACGCGCTCGCCGGTGGAATCGGCGCGACCGTCCTGGCGGTCATGGCCGGTTACGGGTTCGCCAAGTACCGGTTCGCCGCCCGGCGCTTCAGCTTCGCGGTCGTGCTCGGCGCGCTGATGGTGCCCGCCACCGCCCTGGTCATCCCGACCTTCATCATGTTCGCCCGGCTCGGCCTGACGAACACGGTCTGGGCCGTGATCCTCCCGTCGCTGCTCAACCCGTTCGGTGTCTACCTGATGCACGTGTACGCGCGCGACGCGGTGCCCGACGAGATCCTGGACGCGGCGCGGGCCGACGGCGCGGGCGAGATACGGACGTTCCTCCAGATCGCCCTCCCGCTGATGCGTCCCGCGGTGGTCACCGTCCTGCTGCTGTCCGCCGTCGCGTCCTGGAACAACTACTTCCTTCCGCTGGCCATGCTCTCCGACAACCGACTCTTCCCGGTCACCGTCGGTCTCGGCCTCTGGCAGGGGGTCGCCTCCGCGAACAACGCGGGCGGCACCTCCCTGTGGAGCCTGATCATCCTGGGCGCCCTGGTGTCGGTCATTCCACTGATCATCGCGTTCTTCAGCCTGCAACGACACTGGCGCGGCGGACTGTCCGTCGGGGGCCTCAGGTAGCTCGCCACCGCCAGCTGATCAGCAGCTTGTCCCCTCGACCGCCGCGCACCGCGCGGCCAGACCGTTGACAGGAAGGTGTGCCGATGTCGATGACGAGTCGACCGCTGCGCAGCGGACAGTGGTTCGGTGCCGACGGCCGCAACGGCTTCATCCATCGATCCTGGATGCGCAACCAGGGGTTCGCCGACGACGTCTTCGACGGCCGCCCGGTGATCGGCATCGCCACCACCTGGTCGGAGCTGACTCCGTGCAACGCCCACCTGCGCGAGCTGGCCGAATCGGTGAAGCGTGGCATCTGGGAGAGCGGCGGCCTGCCGCTGGAGTTTCCCGCGATGAGCCTCGGTGAACCACTCATGCGGCCCACCACCATGCTCTACCGCAACCTGCTGGCGATGGAGGCGGAGGAGCTGATCCGGGCCAACCCGCTCGACGGCGTGGTGCTGCTCTCCGGCTGCGACAAGACCACACCCGGCCTGCTGATGGGTGCGGCAAGCGTCGACCTGCCGACCCTGTTGATCACCGGCGGGCCGATGCTCAACGGCAAGTTCCGTGGCCAGGACATCGGATCCGGCACCGCCGTCTGGCGCTTCACCGAGGATCTGCGCGCCGGTCGGGTGACCGCGGCCGACTGCGCCGAGGCTGAGGTCTGCATGTCCCGCAGCCGGGGTCACTGTATGACCATGGGCACCGCCTCCACGATGGCCTGCGTGACCGAGGCGTTGGGTGTGCAACTGCCGGGCGCCGCCGCGGTTCCGGCGGTCGACTCACGACGGTACGCGCTCGCCCACGCCGCCGGACGGCGCATCGTCGACATGGTCGACCAGGACCAGCGCCTGTCCACGGTGCTCACCCGTCAGGCGTTCGAGAACGCCATCCGGGTCAACGCCGCGATCGGTGGCTCCACCAACGCCGTGGTGCATCTGCTCGCCATCGCCGGCCGCGTCGGTGTGCCCCTGTCGCTGGAGGACTTCGACACCCTCACCGGTGACGTGCCCATGCTGGTCAACCTGATGCCGTCCGGGACGTACCTGATGGAGGACTTCGCGTACGCCGGTGGGGTGCCGGCGGTGATGGCGGAGATCGCCCCGCTGCTGCACCTGGACCAGATCACGGTCAGTGGGAAGAGCGTGGCCGACAACATCGACGGTGTCCAGTGTTGGAACCGGCAGGTCATCGGCACCCTCGCCGAACCCTTCCAACCCGCCGGATCGGGCACCGTCGTGCTGCGTGGGTCGCTCGCGCCGTCCGGGGCGGTGCTGAAGGTCTCCGCCGCCTCGGCTCACCTGCTCACGCACACCGGGCCGGCGCTGGTCTTCGACCGGATCGAGGAGTACGCCGTCGCCGCCGACGACCCGGATCTCGACGTCACGCCCGACACCGTCATCGTGGTGCGCAACGCCGGGCCACGCGGCTACCCGGGCTTCCCCGAGGTGGGCAACGTGCCCATGCCACGACGGCTGCTCGCCGACGGCGTCACCGACATGGTGCGGATCTCCGACGCCCGGATGAGCGGCACCGGGTACGGCACCTGTGTCCTGCACGCGGCACCGGAGGCGTCGGTGGGCGGCCCGCTCGCGCTGGTGCGCACCGGCGACCTGGTGCACCTCGACGTCCCGACGCGCCGCCTGGACCTGCTGGTCGACGAGGCCGAACTCGCCGCACGCCGCGCCGCCTGGCAGCCGCCGCGGCCGGTCGCGGATCGCGGCTGGGTACGCCTGTACAGCGAGCACGTCCAGCAGGCCGACCAGGGTGCCGACCTGGACTTCCTGGTCGGTGGCAGCGGCAGTTCGGTGCCTCGGCACTCGCACTGACTCCGGCACCCACCGGGCGCGTCTGTCGCTGTCACCCCGACAGATGCACCCGGTGACGCCGGTCAGTCGGCGAGGGTGCCGGCGGCGCGGCCCTCGTGCGGCGTCAGGTTGCGCCCCGACGGCAGCGGCCTTCGGCGGCGGATGTCGGTGCCGACCGGCATGATCGGCGAATGATCGCACGCTTCAGGGACCTCTGCCTCGACGCCACCGACGCGCACGCCCTCGGCGGGTTCTGGGCCCGAATCCTGGACGGGAAGCTGGCCGACACCGGTGACGGCGACACCCGGGTCGATTCGCCCACCGGTGTCGGTGCCGAGTCGATCTGGGTCAACCGGGTGCCCGAACGACGTACCGTCAAGACCCGGGTACATCTCGACCTGCGGTTGGCCGAGGCGAGCCCAACGGCGCTGCTGGAAGCCGGCGCGCGGCTGGTCCGCGAGCCGGACTCGGAGATCAGCTGGTGGGTGCTGGCGGACCCCGACGGCAACCTGTTCTGCGCGTTCGCCCCCCGTGACGACACCCGCCCGGGGCCGTTCGAGTTGGTGGTGGACTCCGCCGACCCGACCGCCCAGGCCACCTGGTGGGCCGGCGTCGTCGGCGGCGAGGTCCAGGTCAGCGAGGAGGGGGACGCCTCGGTCACCGGCGCGGCCGGCTTTCCCTGGGACCACTGGGTCTTCGACCCGGTTTCCGAGCGCAAGAGCGTCAAGAACCGGATGCACTGGGACGTCGACCTCGCCGCCCCCGGACCGTCCGCGCTGATCAGGGCCGGGGCCACCCTGCTGCGGGAGCCGGACGACGCGGTGTCCTGGTGGGTGCTGGCCGACCCGGAGGGCAACGAATTCTGCGCCTTCCCGCCACGGGACTGACCGGCCGGTGCTACCGGGCAACCGTCAGGTGGACTAGCGTTTAACAAGCTCCGCAGCCAGCGCGTACGCCGTCGCCGTCGATACGCCCCCGGCCGACCCCGACCCGCCCGATCGGTTGGTTCTCGCGGGAACAGCCCCTCACCGGTTACCGGTTGGGCATGATCGTCCCCAACGAGGAGGTGCCGCCGTGGTGCAGGACACCCGCGCTCTCACCCTGACATTCGAGGTGAGCGGCCTGCCACCGGTCAAGACCGAAGCGCTGTCCATCTTCGCCGCCGGGCATCGGCAGGCGACGAGGGTACGCGCCCTGTTGCAGGCCGCCTGCGCGGCCGCGCAGGAGACCGGCTGGACCCCGCTGTCCGGCCCGATCGAGATCGACCTGACCCTGCGCTGCCCGCCCGGGCACCGCACCTCCGACGCCAGCACGCTGCTGGGTGGGGTGTGCGCGGTGCTCCAGGACAAGAAGCGGCTTTCCAGCATCGGGCTGGCCCACCTCGGCGTGCTCGTCGACGTCGCACTCTACGACGACGACAAGCAGATCCGCCGGCTGTCCTACCAGGAACAGCCAGCCGAGGAGTTCTCGTACCAGGTGCGCGTCGCGGCCGTACCGGGCGGGGTTTGACCGACGGCAGCGGTGGGGTACCGCAGCCGCCGACGAAGGGAGCGTCAATGTCGGAGCCGCACGTCACGCTGGATCCTCACGACCCGGTGCAGGAGAAGCTGCGCGGGCCACTGGAGGAGCAGCTGACCTCTGCCCTGCAGGTGGCCGCCGACCGGGTGCGCGACAGCTATGCCGGTGAGCCGGTGGAGCAGGTCTGCCAGCGGTTGCTCGACGAGACCCGCGTCGGCCTGCACCCCGACATCGCGGCCGGTTTCGAACCGGACATGGACGAGTTGTGCCGGGTGGCGGTCGCCATCGTGCGCGGCGAGACCACCTGACGGACCCAGCACTTCGCCCCGACCTGGTCCGGGTCAGGACCGGACCCGCCAGCTCCGGTCCTGACCCCGTCCGGGTGTGGACGGCGGGTTTTGCTGAGCGCCGTCCGGCGGAGCGGCCAGCCCCAGCATGGCGACCGACCCGCCCGCACTCAGCTCCACGGTGCCCCACGTCCGGACAACGACGCGCGGCCCGCCCCAAGGGGGAACCGCGACGCCGCGGCCGAGGCTAGGCAGCGCCACCGCCAGCGAACAAGCCCACTCGGGCCCGTACCCGCACTATTCCCAGCAACGTGCAATCCCGGCAGTGCGGCGTAACATCTCACTGACCTCCGACGCTTATCGGCGTCGAGCGGGCGTCGAGCGGGTCCGTCGCCTCCGATCGTGATGATCAGAAATGGTGCAGCAGGTCGGGGAAGGCATCCAGGTGCAGCACACCGGCGTCCGCCGGATCCAGCTCGTCATGCTCCAGCACCCAGGTGTTCGCGTTCGGGATGAACACCGCGTTCCAGCCGGCGGCCCGGGCGGGCAGGATGTCCGAGCGTGGCGAGTTGCCGATCATCCAGGCACGGCCCGGGTCCAGGGCGTGCCGCCCGGCCAGCCACCGGTAGGTCTCGACGTTCTTCTCCGCCACGATGTGCGCGGCGGAGAAGTGGTGCAACAGCCCGCAGGCGTCCAATTTGCGCTGCTGCTCCTCGCGCTCGCCCTTGGTCAGCAGCAGCAGCTCGTGCCGGCCGGCCAACTCGTCCAGGGCGTCGGCCACCCCCGGCATCAGCTCGACCTGGTGCGTCACCAGGGCCACCGCCAGCTCCTCGATCTGCCGGCGCTCCGCCTCGGTGGCCGGACGCTGGCGCAGCCGTTCCAGGCAATCCCGCAGGCTGCGCAGGAAGACCTTGCTGCCGTACCCGTGGGTGACGGCGTTGGCCCGCTCGATGTCGTCGAGCACGACCCGTAGCTGCACCCGGTCCAGCGTGGGATGGTCCACCCACTCCAGGAAGTCGTCGATCACCCGCTCGAACACGACGTTGTTCTCCCAGAGGGTGTCGTCGGCGTCGAAGACCAGCACCCGTCCCGGCTCGATGGCTGCCCCACGCGTCACCACGCGGACTCTAGGCGAACCGGCACACGGCGGGCCACCGGATAACCGGGGAACCTGATCGGCTCAGGCCGGTGCGAAGACCACCCGGGAGCGGACCCGGCGGAAGCCGGTCCGCTCCAGCTCCGCCACCACCGCCACCCGGTGCGCGTCCACGTCGGCGACCACCTCGTACGCCCCGTCGGCGGCCAGCGCCGCGACCGCGTCGGCCAGCAGTTCACCCAGCACCGACTCGTCCAGCAGGCCGAGGTAGGCGATCATCGGGAAACAGGCGTCGGCCGTCGGCCCCGCCAGCCCCACCGGTTCGTCGCCGTGCAGTGCGACGCGCCAGTTGCCGAACGGCGTACCGGTCAACCAGGCCAGCGGATCGCGGGCCAGGTCCACTCCGGCCACCGCCCGGGCGGTCTCGGCACCGGTCAGCACGACCGGCTCGGCGATCCGGGCCGCCAGCGCCTCGATCTCCGCAGGGTCCTCGGCGGGGCGGAAGGAGAACCGGCCGGACGCAACCGGCAACGGTCCACCCGCCCAACTGAGCCGCAGCCGCTCCCCCCGCTCGACCAGTCCCGCGAGCCGGGCGGCGGCCATCGTCGCCTCGGCGACCGCCCGCGCCTCGGGTTGCCGACGCCAGTACGCCGGCAGCGCCGCGTGGTAGACCTTCGGGCCGCCCAGCGCGTCATGTGCGGCGCGCAGCAACGCGGCACCGATCTCCGACGCAGTGCCGACCGGCCCCGCCGTGCCGACCGGCCCGACGGAATCGACCGGCCGCGTCGGGTCGACCAGCCGCACGGTGTCGACCGACCCGGCTGCGTCGGCCGGCCGCGCGGCACCGGCGAACGGCCTGAGATCCAGGTCGAACCGTTCCAGCCACGGCTCACCGACGGAACCGGGCAGCAGCAGCCAGGCGGCGCGACCCACCACCCGGTCGCGGCGCAGCGCGATGAAGGTGCGCTCCGGCTGGTAGCCGCCACCGGCGATCCCGTCGGCGTAGCTGATCTGCCGCAGTTGCGGCAGCGGGTCGGGCATCGAGTCGAACAGTTTCTCCTCGCCCGCGACGAGCGGGCGGACGACCAGATCGGTCATGGCAGATCCTCCGGGACAGCGATGCCCCGGGTCAGATCCGCGTGGACGCCGGGCCGCGGACGGGGCGCAGAACATCGGACATTGTTCTGACCTCCTCTCCACTCGATCGGCGTGTCAGCGAACCTACGCCCCCGCCCCACCCCCCGCAACCCCGGCCCCGGGTGGGTCAGGAAGGCGGGTGGTGGAAGAGGTTGGTGCCGAGGAGGTGTTCGCGGTGGTCCTGGGTCTCGGGGCGCAGTCGGCCGCCCCGGGTGAGCATCACCATGCCGTGCAGCAGGCTCCAGCCCAGCTCGGCGAGGATGTCGGCGTCCCGGCCGGCGGCCAGTGCCGTCAGCGCGGTGCGCAGTTCACCGAAGGTGGCCGCGACCGTCTCGGGCACCTGCTCCGCACCGAGGGTCAGCTCCGGCGTGTGGGCGAACATCGCGTCGTAGACCTCGGGATTGGCGTACGCGAAGTCCAGGTAGGCCGCCATCACCGCCGGCCAGATCGCCGTCGGGCGGTCGACCGCCGTACGCGCGGCGAGCAGTGCGGCGGCCAGGTCGGCGAAGCCGCGCACCGCGACGGCGGCCACCACCGCGTCCCGATCGGCGAAGCGCCGGTAGAGGGCACCGAGGTCGACGTCGGCGCGTTCGGCGAGCCGGCGGGTGGTCACCGCGGCCAGGCCC
Organism: Micromonospora sp. ATLC16; assembly: GCF_057196645.1. Taxonomy (NCBI): domain Bacteria; kingdom Bacillati; phylum Actinomycetota; class Actinomycetes; order Micromonosporales; family Micromonosporaceae; genus Micromonospora; species Micromonospora sp. ATLC16. The sequence goes on along the minus strand of NZ_JBXUOW010000045.1, from coordinate 5,836 downwards.
TCGGCCTCGGCCAGCTGCCAGGCGGTGGTGACGATGGCATCGCCGTCCTGCCCGGCGCCTGGTTCGTCTGCTCCGGACACGCCGCCGATGCTAGCTCCACGTCACGCAGGGTCACCTGGTCGCGACGGATTGGCGACTGTAGGCGGCAGCCCGGTCAGCGGCGCAGGGTGAGGATGAGGTCGGCGACCAGCGCGGTCCAGCCCGTCTGGTGCCAGGCCCCCAGGCCGGCGCCGTTGTCGCCGTGGAAGTACTCCGGGAACGCGATCAGGTCACGCCAGTCCGGGTGGGTCTGGAACAACTGCGCCGCACCGTAGATCGGCCGGCGACCCCAACCGTCGCGGGTGAACAACGCGATCAGCCGGGCCGACAGGTCGTCGGCGATCTCGTCGAGGGTCTTCTTCACCCCGGAGCGGGTCGGATACTCCACCTGGAGGTCGTCGCCGAAGAACGCGGCATAGTCCCGCAACGCGCTGATGAGCAGGAAGTTGGTCGGCATCCAGATCGGACCGCGCCAGTTGGAGTTGCCGCCGAACAGGCCGCTCGTCGACTCGGCGGGTTCGTAGCCGACGCAGAACTCCTGCCCGCCCAGGGTCACCGCGAACGGCTTGTCCAGGTGAGCGCGGGACAGCGTACGCAGCCCGTACTCGGAGAGGAACTCGTCGGTGTCCAGCATCCGGGCGAGCAGCCGCACCACCTGCTCCGGGCCGCACATGGACAGCAGCCGTTGCTGTCGACCGTCCGGGCCGAGCCGCCGCGCGCCGATCACCGAGGCGTACTCGGGCCGGTTGGTGAGGAACCAGCGCAGCCGGGCGCCCAACTCGGGCAGCCGGTGCAGGGTTCGCGCGGTCAGTCGGGTCACCGCGGCCAGCGGCAGCAGACCCACCACCGAGCGGACCTTCAACGGCACCTTCGTGCCGTCGGCCAGCCGCAGCACGTCGTAGAAGAAGGCGTCCTCGTCGTCCCACAGCCCCTGGTCGTACGCGGCCGCGGCGATGTAGGCGAAATGTTCGAAGAACTTCGTCGCGGTGTCCACCCAGGTGCGGTCGTGCTCGGCCAGCACGATGGCGATGTCCAGCAGGTTGAGCGCGTACATCGCCATCCAGCCGGTGCCGTCGGACTGCTCCAGCACCCCGGCCACCGGCAGCGCCGCCGAGCGGTCGAACGGTCCGACGTTGTCCAGCCCGAGGAACCCGCCCTCGAAGACGTTGTTGCCACCGGTGTCCTTGCGGTTGACCCACCAGGTGAAGTTCATCAGCAGCTTGTGCATCATCCGGGCCAGGAAGTCGTGGTCCCGGCTGCCGTCGATCGTCTGCCGGTCGTCGCACACGCCCGCCATGCCGTCCTCGGACCACCGGTAGGCTCGGGACCGCGCATGGTCGTGGGGAAAGTAGTCCCAGGCGGTGCCGTGCTCGCTGTAGTCCTCCCGTACCGTCCCCCACGCCCTCTCCGACAGATAAGGACCCCATGCGCGCCAGTCCTGCTCCCCGGCATCGGCCTGGGCGAGCCGGATGCGCTCGACGTCGGGGGCAGAGGGCGAACCGTCAGTGATCACCTGAACATCTTCGACGCCGCCGCGGTGCTTAACCACAGCGGCCATTGTCGTCATGTCGTGTTACGCCTCGCCGCCGTGGAGGAAAGTTGATCGAGATTAGCTACGGTTCGCAGGTCTGCGGCGAGCTGACCAGCGCCGCTGGCCGCGAGTGGCTGGTACCCGACGGCCTCGGCGGGTACGCCATGGGCACGGTCGCCGGCTTGCGTACCCGTCGCTACCACGGGCTGCTGGTTATTCCGGGCGAGACTCCGGCTTCCCGAAAGGTGGGACTGGTAAGCCTCGATCCGGCGGTGCTGCTGCCCTCCGGCGCCCGGGTGCGCCTCGGCGCCCACGAGTGGGTCTCCGGCGACGTCGACCCGCGCGGCTTCGAGCTGCTGGAGCGCTTCGACCTGACCGACGGGCTGCCGCGCTGGCGGTGGCGCGTCGGCGACGTGGTGATCGAGCGGGAGCTGGCCATGCTGCCCGGTCGGTCCTGCGTGGCGGTGGTACACCGGCTGGTCAGCGGTGGTCCGGTCGAGCTGGAGCTGGCCGCCGCCTGCACCTGGCGGGACGCGCACGGCGAGCGACGCGGCGACGGACCGCCGCTGCGGATGGACCCGGTCGACGGTGGCGCGGTGATCGAGGCGGCGTACCGGCTGTCCGGCCCCGGCTGGTCGCCGCAGGGCCACTGGTGGCGGGGCGTGTACCACCGCGAGGAGGCGGCGCGGGGCCTGCACCCGGAGGAGGACCTGTGGTACGCGGGCCAGTTCCGCGACACCCTGCACCGTCCCGGCGACACGCTCTCGGTGCTGGCCTGGGCCACGGACGTGGAGCAGGAACCGCCGCCGGGGCCGCAGGTGGTGGCGGCGGCGCGGCACCGCAACCGGCAGGTGGTCGCGGCGGCGCGGCCGGCCGACGCGGTCGAGGCGACCCTGGTGCTCGCCGCCGACGCATTCGTGGTGCGGACCGCCACCGGGCCGGACGTGATGGCCGGCTATCCGTGGTTCGGCGCCTGGGCGCGGGACACGATGATCTCCTACGAGGGGCTCTTCCTGCGTACCGGACGGGCCGACCTGGGTCGTGAGCTGCTGCGCTCGTACGCGGCGACGCTGTCGGAGGGCATGCTGGCCAACACCGCCGATACCGGGCGGGTCGAATACAACACCGTGGACGGCACGTTGTGGTTCCTGCACGCGGCCAGCCGGCACGTCACCGTCACCGGCGACACCGACCTCGGCGACGACCTGCTGCCGGCGCTGCGGGCGGTGATCGACGCACACGTGGCCGGCACCCGCTACGGCATCGCCGTCGACCCGGTCGACGGACTGCTCACCTGCGGCGCCCCCGGGGCCGCTCTGACCTGGATGGACGCCCGGGTGTACGGAGTGCCGGTCACCCCGCGACACGGAAAGCCGGTCGAGGTCAACGCCCTGTGGGTCAACGGGGTGGCCGGGGTCGCCGAACTGGCCGAGCTGGCCGGGCAGGACGCCGACGGGCTGCACCGGCTACACGAGCGGGCGGTCAAGACGTTCCGGGAGCGGTTTCCCACCCCGGCCGGCTGGTTGCACGACGTGGTCGACGCGCCCGCGCCGGCATACCCGCTCGGTGGTGCGGCCCACCACGACGACGACCTGCTGCGCCCCAACCAGCTGCTGGCCTGGTCGTTGCCGTTCGCGCCGATGAAGCCGGATGCCGAGGCGCTGGGTCACCTCGGCGCGGGCCTGCTCACCCCGCTCGGCCCGCGCAGCCTGTCGCCCGACGGTCCCGGCTTCCTGGGCCGGCACCGGGGCGGACCGGCCGAGCGGGACACCGCGTACCACCAGGGCACGGTCTGGCCGTGGCTGATCGGCCCGTACGCCGACGCCGTCCGGCACGCCGGGCTGCCGGTCGACGACCTGTTCACCGGCCTGGAGGCGCACCTGAGCGAGTACGGCCTCGGCTCGGTCAGCGAGACCGCCGACGGTACCGCCCCGCACACCGCCACCGGGTGCCCCTTCCAGGCATGGTCGGTCGCCGAGTTGCTGCGCGTTCGCCGGTAGCGCTTTACACCCCCGCAACGGTTATGTCTCCGCCGGTTAGCCAGCTACGACCAGGATTGGTCCCGATCCGGCCGCAACGCGAACGCCACCCGTCAGGGGGCTTCCCAGGGGTGCGCGGAGACAACTCAAAGGGGCGCGTATGTCACCGAACGCCGACGTGATCGACATCAACCCCGCGCGCTCGCAGCGGGTGCTGATGCTGTCGTGGGAGTACCCGCCGGTGCTCGTGGGCGGCCTGGGTCGGCACGTGCACGCCCTGTCGGTGGCGCTGGTCGCCGCCGGTCACCACGTCACCGTCGTCACCCGCCACACCGACGACGCACCCCTGGAGGAATACGTCGACGGCGTACGCGTCGTCCGCGCCGCCGAAGACCCCGTCACCTTCCCCCTGGCCACCGGATCACTACTGGCCTGGACCATGGCCTTCAACCACACCCTCACCCGCGCCGCCCTCCGCGCCGCCGCCACCGAACACTACGACCTCATCCACGCCCACGACTGGCTCGTCGCCCACACCGCCATCACCCTGCGCGACCACCTCGACCTCCCCCTCGTCACCACCATCCACGCCACCGAAGCCGGCCGACACCAGGGCTGGCTACCCGACGAGATGAACCGCACCATCCACGGCGTCGAACACTGGCTCAGCAACGCCTCGAACCGGGTCATCGTCTGCTCCGGCTACATGCGTGATCAGGTCACCACGCTGTTCGGCGCCCCCGGGCACCACGTCGACGTGGTGCCCAACGGGGTCGACGACCGGGCCTGGCGGGCCCGGCCCCGCGCGGTCGCCTCGGCCCGCGCCCGCTTCGCCGGAGACGGGCCGCTGGTCGGGTACGCCGGCCGGCTGGTCTACGAGAAGGGCGTGCAGCACCTGGTCGACGCGGTGCCGAAGCTGCGCGCACGGCATCCCGGGCTACGGGTGCTGATCGCCGGGGACGGCCCCTACCGGGGCGAGTTGGAGGACCGGACCCGTCAGCTCGGGCTCGGCGGCACCGTCCGCTTCACCGGATTCCTCGACAACACCCAGTTGCCGGCGGTGCTCGGCGCCACCGACGCGACCGTGGTGCCCAGCCTCTACGAACCCTTCGGCATGGTGGCGCTGGAGGCCGCCGCAGCCGGGGCGCCGCTGGCCGTGGCCCGTACCGGTGGGCTCGCCGAGATCGTCGAACCGGGCGTCACCGGCGTCACCTTCCCGCACAGCGACCCGTCGGCGCTGGCCGGTGCCGTGGGGCAGCTCCTCGGCGACGAGGTCTTCGCCCGCCGGGTCGCTCGGCAGGCACGCAGCATGGTCGGTCGACGGTACGGCTGGGCGACCATCGCCGCCCGCACCGCCGACACGTACGCCGCGGCCCGCCGCGACCATGTCGCGCCGCAGCCCCGGCGCCTCGCCGAGCTGCCCGCGCGCCAGCAGACGATCGCCATACCGGACGGCAACCTCCTCGCGGTGGGAGGGGCCGCCTCCTGAGTGGACCTGTCGGATAGGTGAATCCCGATCCGCTGGTTAGGGTCTGTGTCGAAGTACCCGGTTCGACCGGGACATGAACGCAGACCCTGATGGTGTACGCCGGACCGCGGCGGATGGGAGAAACGTGCGAGCGGTGATCGCGGGCCGGTACCGGCTGCTCGATCTGGTCGGGCGCGGCGGGATGGGAACGGTCTGGCGGGCCGAGGACGCGTTGCTGCACCGCGAGGTGGCGATCAAGCAGGTGGTGCTGCCGGCCTGGCTCGGTGGTGACGAGCTCGACCAGTCGCGAGCCCGCACGCTGCGCGAGGCGCGTACCGCGGCGCGGCTCAACCATCCCAACGTGGTCCGGGTCTACGACGTGGTCTCCGAGGCCGACGTGCCATGGATCGTGATGGAGTACGTTCCGTCTCGGACCCTCCAGGACCTCCTCGACGCCGACGGGCCGCTGTCGCCGCAGCGGGCCGCTCGGATCGGTCTGTCGCTGCTGGACGCGTTGCGGGCGGCACACGAGGCCGGGGTGCTGCACCGCGACGTCAAGCCGGCGAACGTCCTCGTCGCCGACGACGGTCGGGTGCTGCTTACCGACTTCGGGTTGGCTGTCTTCGACGGTGGGGATCAGACGATGACCGGGACCGGCACCATCCTGGGCTCACCGCAGTACGTCGCGCCGGAGCGGGCCGCCGAAGGGGTGTCCAGCGAACGCGCCGACCTCTGGTCGCTCGGCGCCACGCTGCACGCCGCCGTCGAGGGCCGCGCCCCGTACGCCCGCAGCACCGCCATGGCGACGCTGAGCGCGCT